>JALEHU010000006.1 GCA_022770365.1 Blautia sp.
GGTCATAACAGGTAATAGTACCATAGATTTTGTCAGCATATTTATCCGTAAGTAACATAGACACATCCTCCAATGTTTTTTCTTTAATTGTACTCAAAACGTGGAGGGAATGCAAAACTTTTCCGGTTTATCCGGGTTAGGGTGTATTATCCGCTGTTTGAGAAATTAAGGGATCAGGCCAGAAAGTATTATGAGAAGTAACAAGACGGAAAGTAATATATGCAGTAACAAGCAGAAAGTAATATGAGCGGTAACAAGCAGGAAGTAATATGAGCGGTAACAAGACAGAGAGTAAAATATGCAGTAACAGGAATACAATTATGTAAGATATGGAGATTAACGATGGAATTAGGAAAATTTATTGAAAGAATCAATACACTGGGGGTGCTTGGCGTCAAAGTGTCACAGCATGATGAAGTAATTGGTATGTGGCACAGCGAAGGGGAATGCCGCAGAAACGTTTATTCCGTGACGAAAAGCGTTACCTCCTGTGCGGTAGGGTTTGCGGTGCAGGAAGGGCTGATCTCCCTGGATGAAAAGCTGACGGATGCTTTTCCGGATGAACTTCCGGAGAAGGTGAGTGATCATCTGAAAAAGGCAGTCGTCAGAGACCTGCTGACAATGCATCTGGGACAGAAAGAGGGCAGCCTGATGGGGGTGCAGAGACCACTCTATGAGGAGGATAACTGGGTGAAACTGTCTCTGGCGATTCCCTTTGTGTATGAGCCGGGAACGCATTTTGTATATAATAATGTGGGACCGTATCTGGCAGGAATGCTTGTGCAGAGAAGAGCAGGATGCGATCTGATCTCCTATCTGACTCCGAGACTTTTTTCCCACCTGGGTATCAAACGTCCTACATGGGAAACGGATCCTCTGGGCAATTCTTTCGGGGCAGGCGGACTGTTTCTGACATTATCAGAACTGCATAAACTGGGACTTTTCTATCTGAACAAGGGGATGTGGAATGGAAAACAGCTGCTTTCCAGAGAATGGATCGAAGAAAGCACGAAGCAATATGCTCCGGATGCGCCGTATGCATATTTATTCTGGAGAGGAAAGTACAACTCCTTCAGAGCAGACGGGAAATACGGCCAGTTTTCCATTGTCCTGCCGGATCACGATGCAGTGGTATCCGTTGTTGCAGAATGCAGAAAAACAGAAGAACTGATGGCTGCTATATATGAGGAAATCTGTACACAGCTGTAGTAAAGACAGGGGAGATAACGCGATGAAAAAGAATAATTTACCCAGATATTTACTGACTGCTGCGGGTGCTTTTCAGAGAGCTGCTATGGAACACAAAAGTAAGATGACGGAAATGAACGGGAAATAAAAGAGAAAACAAGAAAGAAAAACAAGGGTTCTGTCTTTGACAGAACCCTTATCTGCTGGATGAAACAATACAGGGAAAGAAGAAATATACTGTATTTCGTTTCGTGTCTACAGGGATTTTACAGGAATATATATTTCAGTACAAAAATAACCGCCAGCGCATACATCAGCGCGCTGATTTTCTTTTCTTTGGCCCTGCCGGTAATCAGGTTGATCACTACATAGGAAATGACTCCCATAGCGATACCTTCGGAGATGCTGTACATAAATGGCATGGCGATGATCGCGATGAAGCAGGGAATCGCTTCTGTATAGTCATTGAAATCGATCTTTGTTATAGAGGTCAGCATCAAAAATCCTACGATGATCAGGGCAGGTGCAGTCGCGAAGGACGGAATTGCCAGGAAAATCGGAGACAGAAACAGGGAAAGTCCAAACAGAATCGCCGCAACGACAGCGGTAAGTCCGGTGCGTCCGCCTTCCGCCACACCCGAGGCACTTTCCACGAAAGTAGTTACTGTGGAAGTTCCGAACATGGCTCCTGCTGTGGTTCCGACAGCGTCGGAGAGAAGCGCTCCGCGGATTTTGGGAAGCCGTCCGTCTTTGTCAAGCATGTCGGCTTTTGATGCCACACCGATCAATGTCCCCAGTGTATCAAACATATCCACAAATAAAAATGCAAACATGATCACAAAGAAATCCAGAGAAAATACAATGGAAAAGTCCATTTTCATAAAAGTGGGTGCAATACTGGGTATAGAAAGCCCGTTGGAAAAATCAGGGAGCAGACTGTAAAAACCAAGTTCAGCGTCAGGAACATAAAGTCCCATGAACTGGCAGAGGATTCCAAGTCCCCATGTGATGAGAATACCCCACAAAATACCGCCTTTGACGTTTTTGACAAGGAAGATCGCTGTAACGAGAAGACCGATCAGGGCTAACAGTACTGTGATGCCAAGGCTGTGAAAAGTTCCGTTCTCTACAGATCCTTTGAAGGAAAAAATGCCAACCAGGGTTGAATCATTGTTTACCACAATATGTGCATTCTGCAGTCCGATAAATGCGATAAAAAGTCCGATTCCCACGGATACCGCATGTTTCAGATTGATGGGAATGGAGTTGAAAATAGCTTCCCGTACATTGGTGAGGGAAAGCAGAATAAAGATGAGACCCTCTGCAAATACCGCTGCCAGTGCCTGCTGCCAGCTGTACCCCATACCCAGAACAACTGTGTAGGCAAAATAAGCGTTCAGTCCCATGCCCGGTGCCAGAACGAAGGGATAGTTGGAAAGCAGTGCCATCAGACAGGTGGCAATAAATGAGGACAGTGCGGTAGCCGTAAAAACTGCTCCCCGGTCCATACCCGATGCCTGCAGGATATTCGGGTTGACCGCCAGGATGTAAGCCATGGTCATAAATGTAGTAATACCTGCGATAACTTCTGTTTTTACATCGGTGTGATGCTCCTTCAAGTGAAATAGTTTGTCAAGATTCATAGATAGTCCCCCTTTTTTATTTTTAATCATGCCTGCGTGTGCAGATATGATTATTTTTGAATATCAAAACAGCTTCCGGCCTGCAGCATATTTCCCGACAATATTCCTGTCATCCGCCAGATAGATCAGCCGCTCCAGACGGTCTCTGGAAGAGATTTTCTGCGGATGAGGCAGATTCTGATCGTCCAGAATGACAGCGTCAAATTCATAATCCTTTTCAAAACTGCCCACTTTGCCGAAGAAAGAACCGCCGCCGAGAGTTGCCATATAAAACACTTCTTCCAGTGACAGAGGTTTACAGGTATCATCCACCAGGCGCCAGCGCAGCTTCGAAACCTGAACGGCATCTGTCATGGCACGCAGGATCGAAAGAGAGGAACCGCCGGCAATGTCGCTGCCAAGTCCCATGTGGAGGCCTTCCTCCAGGTAACGTCTGACAGGAGCGATCCCTGAGGCAATATTGGTGTTGGACTGCGGACAATGGGCAATGTAAACACCGCGTGTTTTCATGAGAGCAATTTCTTCTTCTGTACTGTAAACACAGTGTGCCATAATTGTCGGACAGCTTTTTCCTCCAAAGAGTCCGAACTGGTCATATGCTTCCCCGTAAAAACGGGTATTGGGGCAAAGCTCCTGCACCCAGGCAATCTCTCCGGGATTTTCAGACAGATGAGACTGGACGGGGAGACGGTATTCCTTTTGAATGCGGGAAAGTTCCGTCATCAGTTCATCTGTACAGGAGGGTGTAAACCGGGGGGTCAGTATGGGCTTTGTATTTCTGTATTTCCCGCGGATCTCTTCGAGCCAGCGCCGGGTATCCCCGGCAGAGGCCCCGGCACTTGTTTCCTGAAGCGCGGAAGAACCGTTCCTGTCCATATTGACTTTGCCCACATAAGTTTTCAGCCCGGTTTCTTCCAGAAGATCCATCAATAGTTCTGTGGCTTCCACATGAATGGTCGCAAAAACGGATGCACGTGTCGTGGCACTTTTTTTCAGATCGTTCATAAAAATGGAATAGGCTTCCCGGGCATAAGTGAGGTCGCGGTATTTGGATTCTTCCGGAAACGTGTAGGTATTCAGCCAGTCCAGGAGTTCCAGATCCATTCCGGTGCCGCGGTAGGTATACTGAGGCGCATGCAGATGAAGATCGGTAAGTCCCGGGATGATCAGGCAATCGCCGGTATCACGGCAGGGAATTCCGCTGTATTTCTTCGGAAGCTCCGAAAAAACGCCGGCGCAGATGCCGTCTTCACAGACCAGCCAGGAATTTTCATGGATATTGATCCTTTGTGCATCTGCACTGAAACAGATCGTGCCTTTTAATGCAAAAGTATTATGGGTCATATAGGTCACCTTCCTTCCAGCATTCAGGGAGGGGCAGAAACAGGAAAAGAAAAACTACCTGAATTTGTCTGCCGTCCCTGAAAAAACTTATAGACAACTATTCCGGTAGTTGGTAGAAACGTCCAACCGATTATGGACTTATATAAGCTGTGAATTGATATTTATAAAATAATTATAAAATAGGATGGGAGTTCTGTCAATGTTTAATGCTGTTGATTTGCAGTATAGAGGAATGTCTGATATAATGGATGCGTAATTGACAGGGAAAAGCTATGGTGTTAGTGAAATGGAGGATTGTTTTGGAACTGAATCGGGAAAATATGAAAAAAATAGCAGCGTTGATCGCATTTGCGGTTTTGTTGTATCTGGGGCTGCAGCATCTTGAGCCGGTACTTGCATTCCTGGGAGAAATTGCAGGGATGCTGTATCCGTTTCTTCTGGGAGCGGCGATTGCCTTTGTACTGAATGTTCCAATGAGTTTTATTGAGCGTAAATTATTCGGTAAGGCGAAGGAAAAGGGAAATAAAGCGGCACGGAAACTGGCCAGACCGGTAAGCCTGGTGATATCCATTCTGGTTCTGGCTGTTGTGATTATGATCGTTGTTCTGGTGGTTGCACCGGAGCTTGGGAATACGTTCATCAGTGTGGGGAAAAGGATAGAACAGAATATTCCGGTCCTGCAGAAATGGCTTGGTGAGATTTTCCGTCCGGATTCCTATGTTATGAAATGGGTGAATTCGCTGGACTTCCAGCCTCAGAAAATGCTGAATACGGTAATGGATATGCTGAAAAACGGAGCAGACGGATTTTTATCATCAACCATTTCCGTGACAATGGGAATTGTAAATACGGCAATGAATTTTGGCATCGGTTTTATCTTTGCGTGCTATGTCCTTCTGCAGAAGGAAAAGCTTTCTGTTCAGGTGAAAAAAGCCATGTATGCCATCCTCCCGAAGAAAGCAGTAGCGTATTGTCTTCATGTGTGTTCTCTGGCACACCATATTTTTGCAAGCTTTATTGCAGGCCAGTGTATTGAGGCAGTGATCCTGGGAAGCATGTTCTTTGTGACCATGACGATACTGCGTTTTCCGTACGCGCTGCTTGTGGGCGTGCTGATTTCCTTTACCGCACTGATCCCGGTGTTTGGAGGCTTTATCGGCTGTGCTGTGGGATTCTTCCTGATCCTGATGGTGAATCCGGTCCAGGCTTTTGCATTTTTGCTTTTGTTTTTTGTTCTGCAGCAGGTCGAAGGGAACTTTATCTATCCTCATGTGGTGGGAAATTCAGTGGGACTTCCTTCCATATGGGTACTGGCTGCAGTGACCATAGGCGGAAGTCTGATGGGAATTGCGGGCATGCTGGTATTTATTCCGCTGGTATCAGTGCTCTATACGCTGTTTCGTGAGTGGGTCTATGACCGGCTGGCTAAGAAGAAAATCCGGATGTGACTGCCGGAAAGAGAACGGGAGAAAACGACGACAGAAAGTCTTAATATAACAAAAAACACAGGAGCATCTGCGCGATCGGCAGATGCTCCTGTGTCAGTTTTAAGAAAGAAATTAGTAAAATGATTATTTCTCGGTTTTCTTTGCTTCAGCCATCATCATGGCACGTACCTTCAGAGGCAGACCGAACAGTGTGATAAATCCGTCTGCATCGTGGTGGTCATACAGATCACCGGTAGTGAAGGAGGCAAGAGATTCATTGTACAGGCTGTATGGAGAAGTGGTTCCGGCTTTGATGATGTTGCCTTTATACAGTTTGAGTTTCACCTCGCCGGTCACGTATTTCTGAGTGGATTCAACAAATGCCTGGAGTGCTTCACGAAGAGGTGTGTACCATTTGCCTTCGTATACAACCTGTGCAAACTGGCTGCCAAGCTTCTTCTTGGTTTCCAGGGTTTCACGGTCAAGAGTCAGCTCTTCCAGCTGGTCGTGAGCTTCCATGAGGATGGTTCCGCCGGGGGTCTCATAAACACCGCGGGATTTCATGCCAACTACACGGTTTTCCACGATATCAACGATACCGATGCCGTTTTCTCCGCCGAGTCTGTTTAACTCGGTGATGATTTCGGAAACCTTCATGGCTTTGCCGTTCAGAGTTTTTGGAACACCGGCTTCAAAAGTCATGGTGATTTCGGTCTCTTTATCAGGAGCTTTCTGCGGAGTTACGCTGAGAACAAGCATGTCATCGTAGTTCGGAGCCTGTGACGGGTCTTCCAGTTCCAGACCTTCATGGCTGATGTGCCATAAGTTACGGTCACGGCTGTAGCTGTGGCTTGCGTCAAATGGAAGATGGATGCCATGCGCCTGGCAGAAAGCAATTTCGTCTTCGCGGGACTGCATGGTCCATACATCTGTCATACGCCATGGAGCGATGATCTTCAGATCAGGAGCGAGAGCCTTGATTCCAAGCTCAAAACGAATCTGATCGTTGCCCTTGCCGGTTGCACCGTGGCAGATGGCGGAAGCCCCCTCTTTACGTGCGATTTCTACTAATTTTTTGACAATTGCCGGACGTGCCATGGAAGTACCGAGGAGATATTTATGCTCATATACAGCACCTGCTTCCACGCATGGCATAATATAATTGTCACAGAAATCATCGACAATGTCTTCTATGTATAATTTAGCCGCACCGGAAAGTCTTGCGCGTTCATCGAGACCTTCCAGTTCATTGCCCTGTCCGCAGTTGACGCAGCAGCAGATTACTTCGTAATCGAAATTTTCTTTTAACCATGGAATCAATGCGGTGGTGTCAAGACCGCCTGAGTACGCTAATACAACTTTTTCCTTCATAATAAATTTCCTCCTGAATTTCTGATTTTTTATCGTTCCTGATATTGGCAGAAACGGTGATATTTGGTAATATGTGATGATGGGGTCAAAAAGTATTTTGCTCCTTGTATCATTATATATTTTTGTATAAAAATGAAATTTTGACATCAGATTGTTTAATCTGTGCTGTCGACATGGGTTAATATACAACATTTTTTATAAATATGCAATAGGCAATTTGAAAAAATATCAAAAACTTTTTGCATAAAAATGCAACATTAAATAGGAATGAATAAGTGAAAATACATAAAATGAAATACACTCACGGGAAACACATGAAAATTAAGTGTTGCATAATATGCAGAATAGATGTATAATCTTAACTGCTTGACAGAGGAGGAAGAAAAATGATTAAAGCAGGTATTATTGGTGCGACCGGTTATGCAGGAAATGAAATCGTAAGGCTGCTTCTGGGCCATAAAGATGTGGAGATTGCATGGTACGGCTCCAGAAGTTATATTGACAAAAAATATGCGGGGATATATCAGAATTTTTTCAGGCTGGTAGATGCCAAATGTATGGACGATAACATGGCGCAGCTGGCGGAGGAAGCAGATGTGATCTTTACCGCAACCCCTCAGGGACTGTGTGCTTCTCTTGTAAATGAAGAGATTTTATCCAAAGTAAAAATCATTGATCTGAGTGCGGATTTCCGTATTAAAGATGTTGCAAAATATGAAAAATGGTACGGCATTGAACATAAATCTCCACAGTATGTGGAAGAAGCTGTTTATGGACTTTGTGAGATCAACCGGGAAGATATTAAAAAGGCAAGACTGATCGCCAATCCGGGATGTTACCCCACCTGCTCCACACTGTCCATTTATCCGTTATTAAGAGAAGGAATGATCGACCCGTCCACTATTATCATTGATGCAAAATCCGGTACATCCGGTGCCGGAAGAGGAGCAAAGGTGGACAATCTTTACTGTGAAGTAAATGAGAATATCAAAGCTTATGGTGTGGCAACACACAGACATACACCGGAGATCGAGGATCAGTTAAGTTATGCATGCGGCCGTGATGTGCTGATTAATTTCACCCCGCATCTGGTGCCGATGAATCGAGGAATTCTGGTAACAGCTTATGCTTCTTTGACAAGGGATGTGACCTATGAGGAAGTGAGAGCTGCTTATGATAAGTATTATGCGAATGAGACCTTTATCCGTGTGCTGGATAAAGATGTCTGCCCCCAGACAAGGTTTGTGGAAGGCAGCAATTATGTGGATGTGAACTTCAAGATCGATCCGAGAACCGGACGCGTTATTATGATGGGGGCAATCGATAATCTGGTCAAAGGAGCCGCAGGACAGGCAGTTCAGAATATGAATCTGATGTTCGGATTTGATGAGGCGGAAGGGCTTCGCCAGGTTCCGATGATGCCGTAGGCGTACAGAAAATAGCCGGAAAGATATGTGACAGGAATTATTCTGCAGAGAAAAGAGGAGACGATTATGAAAGTGATTACAGGTGGCGTGACTGCGGCAAAGGGATTTCAGGCAGCAGCTGCAGCGGCAGAAATCAAGTATAAGGGAAGAACGGACATGGCTATGATCTACAGTGAAGTACCCTGTCTGGCAGCAGGAACTTTTACTACCAATGTGGTGAAAGCAGCTCCGGTTAAGTGGGATCAGGATATTGTTTACAATCATCCCACAGCTCAGGTGGTGATCTGCAACAGCGGGATTGCCAATGCATGTACCGGCGAGGAGGGATTTGGCTACTGCCGTGAGACTGCGGCAGCGGCAGCAGAAGCACTTCAAGTACCGGCAGACAGTGTTCTTGTGGCTTCTACAGGGGTTATCGGAATGCAGCTTCCCATCGATCGTATTGTCAGTGGAGTAAAAACTATGGCACCCGGACTGGATGGAAGTCTGGAAGCAGGAACAGAAGTTGCAAAGGCCATTATGACCACAGATACCGTAAAAAAAGAAGTGGCAGTACAGGTGGAAATCGGTGGAAAAATCGTGACGATCGGCGGCATGTGCAAGGGCTCCGGTATGATCCATCCGAATATGTGTACCATGCTTGGATTTGTCACTACAGATGCAAAAATAACTAAAAAAATGCTGCAGGAAGCTCTGAGTGAAGATGTAAAAGATACCTATAATATGGTATCTGTAGACGGGGACACGTCCACCAATGATACCGTCCTTCTGCTGGCAAACGGTCTTGCCGAAAACCCGGAAATTACCGAAAAGGGCGAAGATTATGAGACGTTTAAACAGGCGCTTAATTATGTGAATACTACGCTGGCGAAATGCATTGCCGGTGACGGGGAAGGTGCAACTGCGCTTTTTGAAGTAAAGATCATTGGTGCACAGAGTAAAGAACAGGCAGTGACACTGAGTAAATCCGTGGTGACTTCTTCCCTTACAAAAGCAGCGATTTACGGCCATGACGCCAACTGGGGAAGAATTCTTTGTGCCATGGGTTACTCCGGTGCACAGTTTGATCCGGAAAAAGTGGATCTGTATTTTGAAAGCAAAGCAGGAAAAATCAAGATTATTGAAAATGGTGTATCTACAGGATACAGTGAAGAAGAAGCTACCAAAATTCTCTCAGAGGAAGCGGTGACTGCGATTGCAGATATCAAAATGGGCGATTGTACAGCGACGGCATGGGGCTGTGATCTTACTTATGACTATATTAAGATCAATGCGGATTACCGTTCCTGATCCTGTGAAAACTATACTGAAAAGGAGTTCCGAAAATGGTTAATCAGAAATACCTGGACAAAGCTGAGGTGCTGATTGAGGCCCTCCCGTATATTCAGCGTTTTAACCGTAAGATCGTTGTTGTAAAATACGGCGGAAGCGCAATGCTCGATGAAGAATTAAAAGCGAATGTGATCAAGGATGTGGTTCTTCTGAAGCTGGTAGGATTCAAGCCGATCATTGTTCACGGAGGCGGTAAGGAAATCAGCCGCTGGGTTGGTAAAGTCGGCATGGAAGCCAGATTTATCAATGGTCTTCGTGTCACAGATAAGGACACTATGGAGATTGCAGAGATGGTGCTGGGAAAAGTGAATAAAGAGCTTGTGACACTGGTCCAGACGCTTGGTGTAAAGGCTGTGGGAATCAGCGGCAAGGATGGCGGACTTTTGAAATGCCATAAGAAGCTTTCCAATGGTGAGGATATCGGTTATGTGGGAGAAGTGGAAGAAGTTAATCCGAAAATTCTGTATGATCTTCTTGAGAAAGATTTTCTTCCCATTGTATTTCCGGTGGGATTTGACGATCAGTTTGACAGTTACAACATCAATGCGGATGATGCAGCATGTGCGATCGCAGAGGCGATGAAGGCGGAGAAACTTGCATTTTTATCGGATATTGAAGGCGTTTATAAAGATCAGAATGATCCTTCCACGCTGATTTCTGAACTCCATGTGGGGGAAGCGGAGAAACTGATCTCAGACGGTTATGTGGGCGGCGGGATGATCCCGAAACTGCGCAATTGTATCGATGCGATCGAACATGGAGTTAACAGAGTACATATTCTGGATGGAAGAATTCCGCACAGTCTTCTTCTGGAAATATTTACAAATAAAGGTATTGGTACTGCAATTTTACGAGAGGATGGCGAAAAGTATTACGATGGACATGCATAAACAGATGGAAGAATCAGAGGTTAGTATTCTTCACACTTATAATCGTTTCCCGGTGGTTTTTGACAGAGGAGAAGGCTGTTATCTTTATGATACAGAAGGAATGAAGTATCTGGATTTTGCTGCAGGAATAGCGGTAAATTCTTTGGGATATCATTATCCGGGATATGACGAAGTTCTCAAATCACAGATTGATAAACTGACTCATATTTCTAATTTATACTATAATCTGCCCATGAGTGAGGCCGGGGAGAAACTGGTGAAAGCCAGCGGAATGAGCAAAGCTTTCTTTACCAACAGCGGTACGGAAGCAATCGAAGGTGCGCTGAAAGCTGCCAGAAAATATTCATTTGCCAAAAGCGGCAAGGCAGACCGTTATGAGATTATTGCCATGAATCATTCCTTCCATGGCCGCAGCATGGGAGCATTATCTGTTACCGGAACAGAACACTACCGCGAGCCTTTTGAGCCTCTTATCGGCGGTGTGAAATTTGCGGATTTTAATGATCTTGACAGTGTGAAAGCTCTTGTAACAGATAAAACCTGCGCCATTATCACAGAGGTTGTCCAGGGCGAAGGCGGCATTTATCCGGCTGATACGGAATTCCTGAAAGGACTTCGCGCGCTTTGCGATGAGAAGGATATGATCCTGATCTTTGATGAAGTACAGTGTGGAATGGGACGTACCGGGTATTACTTTGCATGGCAGTCCTATGGTGTACAGCCGGATATTATGGCATGTGCAAAGGCTCTGGGGTGCGGTGTTCCGGTAGGCGCTTTTGTACTGAATGAGAAGGCTGCTTCCGCTTCTCTGGAGCCTGGTGATCACGGCACAACTTACGGCGGGAATCCGCTGGTCTGTGCGGCGGTGAGCAAGGTATTTGATATTTATGAACAGGATAAAATCCTGGAGCATGTACAGGAACTGACGCCATATTTCGAGGAAAAGCTGGATGAGCTTGTAGAAAAATACGACTGCGCTGCAGCAAGAAGAGGAAAAGGCTTCATGCAGGGACTTGTCATCACCGGACGTCCGGTTGGTGAAGTGGTGAAAAAGGCTCTGGAGGAGGGGCTGCTGGTGATTTCTGCCGGAAGCGATGTACTGAGAATGGTACCTCCTCTTGTGATCAAAAAAGCACAGATTGATGAGATGGTGGATATCCTGAGTGATTGCCTGGAATAAACAGTAAATAATATAATTGAAAAAGACAGTTATAGTGAAAAAGACGGTGTGGCTTTCGGGTCATGCCGTTTTCTTTTATTTGCCCTTGTTAAGCTGTTTTCTTTTATTATCGCTTGACAAGAAATGAGAGTTAGAATATACTAACATCATAAAAAGGAAAGTTGTTGCTGACTAACAATGCGTAAAATGTGTTGTAACAGGTATAAAAAGTTTCCGGCATTATCGGAGCTTTTCGCGCATAATCCGGGCATCGGAAACATAAGGAATAACAGGAGGTTTGAACATATGGGAACTATGGTTGTTTTGGCAGTTTTGATTCTGGCTGTCGTGCTGGTGATCAGAAGTATGATACGCGATAAAAAGAACGGAAAATCGCTCCAGTGCGGAGGGGACTGCAAATATTGCGGAGGACACTGTCATCAGACAGGTTCTGGAATTGGAGGAGAATAAATGATTGATGCGGCCATTGCAGTAGTGCTTGTACTTGTTATCATCATTGCCGTGAAGAGCTCCATGAAGCATTTCAGGAGGCGTGGAGGACGTCATTGAAAACGCGGGATTTCATGTTACGGAAATTCATAAAAAGGACTTTTAAGCATATTTTTCTGATATCTGTATAATCTAATAAAAAAGCGGAAAAGGTGGATGTTTGTACATTCACCTTTTTTGACTGGACAGATGGAGGTATACGATATGTGGGGAATTTTGACAGCGCTTTTGTCAGGCGCACTGATGAGTGTACAGGGTGTGTTTAACACGGAAGTTACCAAACAGAGCAGTCTGTGGGTATCCACGGGATGGGTACAGTTTTCTGCGTTTCTGGTATGTGCTGCAGCATGGCTTTTTACTGGAAGAGACAGTATCGGAGCGCTATGGCAGGTGGACAATAAATATACACTGCTGGGAGGTGTGATCGGTGCGTTTATAACAGTTACGGTGATTCAGAGCATGGGAGCGCTGGGGCCTGCGACGGCTGCGATGCTGATCGTGATCTCGCAGCTTGCAGTGGCATATGTGATTGAACTTTTCGGGATGTTCGGTGTGGACCGGCAGCCGTTTGAATGGAGAAAAATCATGGGTATGCTGATTGCGATTGCGGGCATTGTGATATTTAAATGGCAGAAATAAGAATGAAAGAAGACTGGAAACAATGCAGGAATAAGAATGACATAAAAATAAGAAAACTATTGTAAAATTTGTAATAGTTCGTTAAAATATAAAGAAGGTTCTGTATGAGGAATGGGGAACTTGCCGCCATTAAAGGCAGAGGAGTGAACCGAAGAACCATGAAACTGAGAATAAAAATGATTTATCGTATTTTTAGGTGGTTTTTATCAGGAATGATATGGTGTCTGGTGGTATTTGCTGCTGCAGGATGCGGCGGCCGTGATACCAGATTCCTGGAAAATACCGGATACCGTACGGAAGAAGAAAATACGTCTGATCAGACTACGGAGTCAGAGGAAGAGGAATCAGTCCTGGAATCAGAGCTGAATAACAGTGCATCCAACCAGACCGGGTCTGAAGAATCAGAACAGGAGCCTGACAGCAGTACAGAGAATGAGAAGACAATTTATGTTGATGTATGCGGTGCGGTGAAGAATCCCGGGGTATATGAACTGGAAGCCGGCGCACGCATCTTCCAGGCGATTGATGCTGCAGGCGGACTTCTGCCGGAAGCTGCGGCGGAATATGTGAACCGTGCGGGTTTTCTGGGTGACGGACAGCAGATCTATATTCCCACCCGTCAGGAAGCAGAGACAGATTCATCGCTGAAAGGTCCGTCTGAGCAGATGGACGAAGCCGGAGATGCCGCTGGAAGTACGAATGAAAAAGTAAATCTGAATACTGCAGATGAAGCCGCCCTGACTGCTCTGACAGGAATCGGAGCGTCAAAAGCGCAGGCGATACTGGCTTACAGGGAGGAACACGGCGGATTTTCTGCAATTGAAGAGATCCTGAATGTACCCGGAATCAAGGAGGGGACATTCGCGAAGATAAAAGACAACATATCGGTAGAATAAAAGTATCTGCCCGGCAGGAGGTATTACCGGAAGCACCTGGCAGATATAAATAAAATAAGGAGAACATGAATGAGCAGGAGAGTATTGGTAGTAGACGATGAGAAGCTGATTGTAAAGGGAATCCGATTCAGTCTTGAACAGGACGGAATGGAAGTAGACTGCGCTTATGACGGTGAGGAGGCAGTGGAGAAGGCAAAAGAAAATAAATATGATATCATTCTGCTGGATCTGATGCTTCCAAAGATGGACGGACTGGAGGTATGCCAGCAGATCCGGGAATTTTCCAATGTTCCTATTGTGATGCTTACTGCCAAGGGCGAAGATATGGATAAGATCCTGGGTCTGGAGTATGGCGCGGATGATTATATTACGAAACCATTCAATATTCTGGAAGTCAAAGCCCGCATTAAGGCGATTATGCGCCGTGCCGGTTCTGATCATGAGCAGAAGGAAAAAGCCAAGACCATTCAGGCAGGGGATCTGAAGCTGGACTGCGAAGGCCGCCGGGTCTTTATCGCAGGCAAAGAAATCAATCTTACCGCCAAGGAATTCGATGTCCTGGAACTGCTTGTGTTTAATCCGAATAAGGTATACAGCCGTGAGAATCTTCTGAATATTGTCTGGGGCTATGAGTATCCCGGAGATGTGCGAACGGTTGACGTACATATCCGAAGACTCCGCGAAAAAATCGAGGCGAATCCCAGTGAGCCGAAATATGTGCACACCAAATGGGGTGTGGGCTACTACTTCCAGGCATAATCCATGAAGAAACGGGGCAATTTTTTTAAAAGTCTGCGTTTTCGTATTCTGATTATCCTGATTATTCTGGGAATTGTACCGAGTGTCATTACTGTGGGGATTGTGATCAACAATTATGAGGACAAAGCCATTAATATCCGCGTCAGCGGAATTCGTAATCAGTGTGAGATTCTGTGCAACCTGTTAATAAAATCGAACTATCTCAATGACTCCAGCTCCGAGGCTGTCAACGGCAAGTTGGAGTTATTGTCGAATGTTTACGGCGGAAGGATCATTCTGGTTGACAGGGATTTCAGGGTAGTTAAGGACACGTATCATGTAGATGAAGGAAAAGTGATGGTTTCTCCGGAAATCATCCGCTGTTTTAAGGGAGAGAACAATACCGGGTATATCCGGAAAAATCAGACGCTGGAAATCGCGGTTCCCGTAAAAAGTCCGGATGTACAGCAGCTTCAGGGAGCCATGCTGGTGACATTCTCCTGTAATGAAATAACGGCAACAGTTGCGGAACTGGAGCAGAAGGGAATCCTGATCATTGGCATTATCGTCGTGCTTGCAGTCCTTCTGGGATATATTCTGTCCACAGTGCTCGTGAAGCCTTTTGCAAGGGTTACAAAGGCGATCGAGGATCTGACAGACGGCTATCAGAATGAAGAAATTTCGGTTCCGGATTATACGGAAACGGTGCTTATCACAGACGCTTTTAACAAAATGGTAACGCGTATGAAAGTACTGGATGAATCCCGTCAGGAGTTTGTATCCAACGTGTCCCATGAACTGAAAACACCTCTGACTTCCATGAAAGTACTGGCTGATTCCCTGGTGGGTCAGCAGGGTGTTCCGGAAGAACTTTATCAGGAATTTATGCAGGACATTACAGCTGAAATTGACAGGGAAAATAAGATTATCACAGATCTTCTGGCCCTTGTAAAAATGGACAAGAAGACATCGGATCTGAATATTTCCCACATGGATATCAATCAGCTTCTGGAGGATATTCTGAAACGTCTTCGTCCCATTGCGGACAAACGTCATATTGACCTGATCCTGGACAGCTTCCGTACGGTGGAAGCGGATGTGGATGAGATTAAATTTACATCCGCGATCAGCAATCTGGTGGAAAACGGTATCAAGTATAATGTGGATGACGGATGGGTGCGGGTTTCTCTGGATGCGGATCACAAGTATTTTTATGTCACCGTTGCAGATTCCGGACTTGGAATACCGGAAGATTCCATTGACCGTATTTTCGAGAGATTTTATCGTGTTGATAAGTCCCATTCCAAAGAGATCGGCGGTACGGGACTGGGTCTTGCAATTACGAGAAGCAGTATAGCCATGCATCATGGTGTGATCAAAGTATTCAGCCGGGAAGGGGAAGGAACGACCTTCTCTGTGCGGATCCCGTTATCATATATTCCGTAGGAGGTGTCAGGTGAAGAAGTTATTATGTTTGTTTCTGGCTGTTCTTTTGACCTGTATTTCTCTGGCGGGATGTACCATTGAGGTGGAAGAAGAACCTCAGAAAGAGGCAGCTGTTCAATATAGTATTTACTATCTCAGCAGTGATGAAACAGAACTGATTGAGGAAGATTATACGCCCAAAGAGGAATCCACAGACTATATGCTTAAGGATCTTATGCAGCGCCTTGGGAAAAAGGCGGCAGAAGGAGAGGAGATCAATCTTCTTCCGAAAGAAGTGACTATTAATTCCTATAAGCAGCAGGACGATGTATTGATCATCGACTTCAACGGTCAATACAGTAAAATGACCAGAGCCAGAGAAATTCTGGTGCGTGCGGGAATTGTAAAAACTTTTGTACAGGTTCCGGGGATTAAGTCGGTCCGCTTTACTGTAGGGGGAGAGGATCTGAAGGATTCCAAGAATGAAGCGATCGGTGAGATGACAGCCGATGCCTTTGTGGAATATCCCGATGATGATCTGGACAGTTACCGCTACGGGACATTTACTCTGTATTTTGCAGACAAAACAGGTACGAAGCTTGTGGAAGAGAAGAGAAATGTGTACTACAAACGCAATCTCCCAAGAGAGCGGGTAGTACTGGAACAGCTTGCAAAAGGACCTATGGCAAAAGATCATTATCCTGCAATTCCGGAAAGTGCGTCTGCGCTGAGCGTGATGATTGCAGACCGTATCTGTTATGTGGATATGGATGGCAGTCTTCTGGATTATGTGCCGGATGTTTCAGAAGAGGTGGTGCTGTACTCCATTGTCAATTCTCTTCTGGCTGCATGTGAGGCGGATAAGGTTCAGATTTCTGTGGAAGGAAAGTCATCAGGCAATTTCGGCGAAAATCTGCCTGTATACAGCTATTATGAAAAAAATGAAAAACTGGTAGTGACAGAACAGGATTAATACAGTGAAAACGTATCAGGTGTTTTGAATGTTTTATATTCACTGTATGAAAATCAGGGAGGAACGTTGTGGGAAAACGCCCGATGTGTCTTGTCTGCATACTTCTGGCGGCTGTTTTATGTTTTGCAGACTGGCTGGGGATTTCTTTTGTTCGGGGAAATCCCCTTCCGGAAGCGCTGCAGGCATGGATCAAAAGCCATCCGGATGCTGTGATCTTCGGGGAGGTACAGCAATGTGCAGAAACAGAAAATTCCCAGTCTATCTATCTCAAAAATGTTTCTTTGCTGCTGACGTCAGAAAGGGCAGAGAAGTCTGAAAAATTATCAAGTCAAAAAGTTTCCATTGAAAATGTAAGAGTATTTTTAAAAAAAGAAAGTGTCATGGAGAAAATTCCTGCGGGGACATTTCTGAAGGTGTCCGGCAGGCTGGTTCGTGTGCCTGAAACGAGGAATCCCGGAGAATTTGACAGTCAGCAATATTATGCCTGCAGGCATATTTACTATTACCTGAAAGAGGGGGTGATTGAGGAAAAATCGGAATCTTTTTCTGCATATCTGCAAGGTCTTCTGAACATAAGAGAGCGTTTGGCGGATATTTTTGAGAATGCTGCAGGATCAGACGCTCCGGTGTTTGAAGCAATGGTGCTCGGAGAAAAAAGCAGCCTGGAAGATGAAACAAAAATACGTTATCAGATGGCGGGAATGATTCATATTCTGGCGATTTCAGGAATGCATATCAGCCTTCTGGGAGAAGGAGTAAACCGTCTTTTGAAGAAAGCAGGATTTGGGATTTTTATATCCGGCATGCTTTCTCTGGGCCTGATGGTGCAGTATGGAATGATGACAGGCGGGAGTGTGGCTGCCATGCGTGCGGTGTGTATGTTCCTGATGTCTATGGGAGCACAGCTTCTTGGAAGATGTTATGACAGCCTGAATGCTCTTGGTCTTTCTGCGCTGATCCTGCTTCTGAATGCTCCTGCAAATCTGTACAGCAGCGGATTTTTGCTGTCCTTTGGAGCGGTGCTGGGAATCCGTACGGGAGCTGTTTTCACCGGATTAGCCGGAACAAAAAACAAGATCCTGTCAGCATTGATCTCATCTGTGTCAGTGCAGATGGCAACACTTCCGGTAATGCTTTATTTTTACGGGGAAGTTTCTGTGATCGGGGTTTTTCTGAATCTTCTGGTACTGCCTACGGTGGGGATTGTACTTGCCAGCGGTGCTCTTGGCGGACTTGCGGGCCTTTTCAGCATGAAAGCAGCCGGTATCTTACTGGTTCCGGGAAGAATACTGCTGTTATTGTATGATACCTGTTGTGAAGCGGCGGGAAAACTGCCCTGGTGTACCTGGATCGGCGGGCAGCCAAAGCTCTGGCAGGCGGGAATTTATTACGGGTTGTTTTTTGCTGCGCTGTTTACTGCAAAATGGTATGCTCGCAGAAAAGAAAGCAGACATTTCCGCCGGGATGCCGGAATTTTGTGTGCGGTTTTGATTTCTGCCGGCGTTTTTATCCTGGGATGGCATTATGAACAGGGACTTACAATTACCTGTCTGGATGTGGGGCAGGGAGACGGAATTGTTCTGGAAACTTCCGAAGGGTATGATTTCCTGATTGACGGCGGCAGCAGCAGCAAATCTAAAATTGGACAGTATCAGATCCTTCCTTATCTGAAAAGCCGGGGAATTTCCTGTCTGGATGGAATTCTGGTATCCCATACGGATAATGATCACATCAGCGGTATCACAGAATTGCTGGATCTTATGGAAAACGGGCTCACGGGAATCCGTGCAGAAAAGCTGATCCTGCCTGGATGGACAGAGAAAAATGAAGCATATGAGGAGCTGGAACAGAAAGCTTTGGGGTGCGGCATGGATGTGATATATGGAAACTGTGGTGATGTGCTGCAGGCCGGCAGGATGAAAATCCTTTTTCTGGCGCCGGGAAATAAAAGCTCACTGAATGATGAACTGGATATAAATGAGGAAGGTATGGTATGGGAAGTAAGATATGGTAATTTTCGGGGACTATTTACCGGAGATATCGGGGAGGAAGCAGAGGGAAATCTTCTGCCTCTTCTGTCGGATGTGGATTTTCTGAAAGTTGCCCATCATGGTTCCCGCTATTCCACGGGAATGGCTTTCCTGGAAAAGGTTCGGCCGGAGCTTGGGGTGATTTCCTGTTCTTCCACAAATATATATGGACATCCTTCGCAGGAAACCATAGAAAGACTGCGGATCATCGGATGTCAGGTGGAATATACTATGAAGAGCGGAGCTGTGAAAATCTGGACTGATGGACAGAAAAAGTCTGTGACAAGATGGATCAGCCGGAAACAGGATGAGCGTCATGAGAAAAATATATGTACATAAGCCTGCAGTGTATGCTAAAATGAGCATGGCAATGGATACAGACAACTGTTCTGAGAATAGTGAATAGAAAACTACAGGAGTGAGTCCGAGACGTGAAGACAATACAGGAAGACATTAAAACAGGGAATTTTAAACAGGCATATCTCTTATTCGGGGAGGAGGCTTACCTGAAACAGCAGTATAAGCAGAAGCTTTTGGATGCTCTGAATCCGGATGGGGATACGATGAATTTCAGCCGCTATGAGGGCAAAGGGATAGAAGTGAAGGGAATCATTGACCTATGCGAGACAATGCCTTTCTTTGCGGATCACAGGGTAATCCTTCTGGAGGATACCGGCTTTTTTAAGAATAAATGTGAGGAACTTGCAGATTATATAAAAGAGCTGCCGGATTATATGATACTCATCTTTGCGGAATCAGAGGTGGATAAACGCAGCAGAATGTATAAAGCCGTAAAAAGTGCCGGCCGTGTTGTGGAGTTTGCCAGACAGGATGAAAAAATGCTGATGCGGTGGGCCGTTGGTGTGCTGGCAAAAGAGGGCAAAAAAATCACACAGAGGGATATGGAGCTTCTTTTGACCAAAACCGGTACTGATATGGGAAATCTCCGCATGGAGCTGGAAAAGCTGATTACTTATACATGGGGAAGAGACGTGATTACTGCCGGGGATATTGAAGAAGTCTGTACGACTCAGACTCAGAATAAGATTTTTGACATGGTGCGCGCAGTCACGGAGAAAAATCAGAAGCGGGCGCTGGATCTGTATTATGATCTTCTTACTTTGAAGGAGCCGCCTATGAGAATTCTGTTCCTTCTGGCAAAACAGTACCGTCAGATGTTTCTGGCAAAACAGCTTTCCGGTGAGGGCGCTTCGCAGAACGAAATCATGTCAAGACTTGGAGTTCCGGCTTTTGCGGTGAGAAATATTCTGGCCTGTGCAAGATCCTATTCTCTGGAGGAGCTTGAGGAAGCGGTGAATGATTTTGTTGATGCGGAAGAGGCTGTGAAGACAGGACGTCTGGGAGACGTGCTGAGTGTGGAGCTGCTGATCATCAAATACAGCTCTGCAAAAGACAGGACGGTTGTATAAAGAAAAAAAAGACAGTCACTGACGGTTGTGACTGTCTCTTTAATTATAAGCTTATAATTAAAAAATAGAAATTCGTCTATTAGCCGATGCTGTTAACGGCTTTTGTTAAACGGGAAACTTTTCTTGCGCAGTTGTTTTTGTGATAAACACCTTTGGAAGTTGCTTTGCTGATAGTGGAGATTGCATTTGTTAATGCAGCCTGTGCAGCTTCCTTATCCTTGTTTTCTACTGCAACTTCAACTTTCTTAATGGAAGTCTTAACAGCGGAACGGATAGCTTTGTTTCTCGCAGCTTTGGTTCTGTTAACTAAAATTCTTTTTTTAGCAGATTTGATGTTAGCCAATTTGTACACCTCCAATTCAGGGTAATAATAAAGTGTTCGACGCAGGAACAGACACGGGCGCCCCTGCGAACATGCTTATACAGTTTAGTATAAATCACAGGGAATGTCAATACATATTTCCGTAAAAATCGTAAAAACTTATAACTGAAGAAGCGCAATTGTTCAGCGGGCAGCATCGGTGAAAGTCCTGAACAGATATAAGAAAACGATAAGTGAATGCCGAAGATTTTGGAGGATGAGATTATGAGGGAAAATTACAGAGTCAGAACAGACCTGGCACTGGAGACGACAGAGCGTTTTGCACAGGAACATGTGGAAATACGAGGAGTGGAAGTCAAGGAAGATTACAATGAAGAAAAGGATATCCGCACGACAGTTGTGCGGATACGTACGGAAAACGGAGCCAAAGCCATGGGAAGGCCTCAGGGGCATTATATTACAATTGAAGCCCCGAATCTGTCAATTCCGGATGAGGATTATCACAGGGAAATCTCCGAGGAAGTGGCAAGACATCTGCGACAGCTGATCGATCTTGGCAGTGAGAAATCGATTCTCGTGGTGGGATTGGGAAACAAGGCGATTACTGCGGATTCTCTGGGCCCTCATGTAGTGGAAAATCTCCGTATGACTCGTCATATTATCCGGGAATATGGTCTGAAAGGAGTGGGAGAGGAAAAAATGCACCGCACCAGCGGAATCATTCCCGGAGTGATGGCACAGACAGGAATGGAAACGTCGGAGATTGTAGAGGGGATTGTAGGTGAGACAAAACCGGATGTGGTGATTGCCATTGATGCGCTGGCAGCGCGCAGTGTGAAAAGGCTGAACAGAACGATCCAGATCACCGATACCGGGATCCACCCCGGTTCCGGTGTGGGAAATCACAGAATCGGTCTGACGGAAGATAATCTGCAGGTAAAAGTGATCGGTATCGGTGTGCCGACGGTGGTGGATGCTGCGACGATCGTACATGATTCCATGGCACATTTGCTGGACGCGCTGGATGAGGCGGAGCAGAAAGAATTTCTGGAGGAGATGATTTCGCCTCATCTTCACAGCATGTTCGTAACACCAAAAGATGTGGATGAAACAGTAAAATATCTGAGTTTCACTATTTCGGAAGGTTTGAATCTGGCTTTTTCAGAGGTGTAAAAAGAAATGCTGTAAATCTGGTTGTCCAAAACTTAGTATAATCTTCTGGAAACTGTCATAGGATACCTTGAAAGAGGTGATCATGTGACGAACTTCCAGAAGGCATGCTGCGTGATATTGAGCCTGTGTTTCTTTGCTGTGCTGGCACTGGCACCGGAGCCTTTTTATCTGAAAGAAAATTTGTTCAGACAGTTTCCGCTGTACTGCTTCCTGGAACGAGAGGCAGAAAGCGTGTCTCAGAGGGAAGACCCTGAAACAACAGAAAGAATCGTAGCCCGCAATGCAGAATATCTGGCTGGACAGATTCTGAAAGAAAATGGAGAGAGTGCTCAGGAGAATCCGGATGCCTTAAAGGAAGAGAAACCGCAGGAAACCGCTGGAAAGCCCGGCAGGAAATCTTCAGAAGAAGAAGCTGTGACGGATACAGAATCGGAATCGCCTGCAGAAGAAACTGTATCGAATATTGAAACGGAATCTCTGTCAGAAGAAGCTGCACCTCATCCGGAGGTGGATCTTTCAGCAGAAGCGCTGGCAGATTATGATTACCTGCTTGGACAGTTCTTTATTGTGGATTCCAATACAGCTGCCAGCCCTGAGCAATTGAACGCAGCCCGTTTTTTGTCAGAAGATCTTACCATAAACGAGGATTCTTCGCAGCCGCAGATTCTGATCTATCACAGTCACAGTCAGGAAACATTTGCGGACTCCAGAGAAGGTGTGCAGGAGGATACCATTGTGGGGGTTGGCGCTTATCTGACGGAGCTTCTTACGGAGAATTACGGATATAACGTCATTCATGTAACGGAAACCTTTGATATTGTGGATGGAGAAATCGACCGGAGCCGTTCCTATGATTTCGCCCGGGAGTATGTAGAACAGGTTCTGGAGGAAAATCCATCGATTGAAGTTATCATAGATCTTCACAGGGACGGCGTTCCGGATGACCGCCGCCTGGTCACGGAAATCAATGGAAAAGATACAGCCCAGATTATGTTTTATAACGGATTGAGCTACACAGTGAACAATGGACCTGTTGAGTATCTCCCCAATCCGTATATACAGGATAATCTGGCTTTTTCGTTTCAGCTGGAATATCAGGCAGCCATGTATTATCCGGCTTTTTACAGGGGAATTTATCTGGCAGGTCTGCGCTATAATCTGCATCTTCTGCCCAAGGCGCTTCTTCTTGAGGCCGGTGCACAGAACAATACGATTCAGGAAGTAAAAAATGCCATGGAGCCTTTTGCTGATATTCTCAACAAAGTTCTTTCCGGAACAGGTGAAATTTGGTAAAATATTACAAACATGAGTTCGATTATCATAAACCCGATGACAAATCCAATGAGTTTATGCTATAATAGCGCAAGATGTGATATCGGAGAAATAGGAAAGTTATTTGGTGTAGTTATTTCGAAACCGATGTACTATGAGAAGACAAGAGGAGGAAGGTCTTAATGACAGACCAGAGTAAAATTCGTAATTTTTGTATTATTGCACATATTGACCATGGTAAATCTACCCTTGCAGACAGGATTATTGAGATGACCGGACTGCTGACAGAGCGTGAAATGCAGTCACAGGTGCTGGATAATATGGAACTGGAGCGTGAGCGCGGCATAACGATCAAATCTCAGGCTGTACGTATTGTTTATAAAGCCAGAGACGGGGAAGAGTATATATTTAATCTGATTGATACACCGGGACATGTGGATTTTAATTATGAGGTTTCCAGGAGCCTTGCCGCATGTGACGGGGCGGTCCTTGTAGTGGATGCTGCCCAGGGAATCGAGGCCCAGACACTTGCCAATGTTTATATGGCCCTGGATCATGATCTGGATGTCATTCCTGTGATCAATAAGATCGACCTGCCAAGTGCGGATCCGGAGAGAGTGATTAATGAAATCGAGGATGTCATCGGGCTGGAGGCACAGGATGCACCGCGCATTTCTGCCAAAACCGGACTGAATGTGGAAGATGTTCTTGAAGAGATCGTGGCGAAAATCCCTGCTCCGTCAGGAGATGCAGATGCTCCGCTGAAGGCGCTGATCTTTGACTCTGTCTACGATTCCTATAAGGGTGTTATTGTATTCTGCCGCCTGATGGATGGACGTGTGAAAAAGGGAACTCCTATCCGCATGATGGCTACCGGATTTACGACAGAAGTTGTGGAAGTGGGGTACTTTGGCGCAGGTCAGTTTATTCCCTGTGAAGAGCTGACTGCAGGTATGGTTGGTTATATTACAGCAAGTATTAAGAATGTGAGAGATACCCGTGTGGGTGATACGATTACAGACAATTCCAATCCATGTGCGCAGGCTCTTCCGGGATATAAGAAGGTCAATCCTATGGTTTACTGCGGATTGTATCCTGCGGATGGTGCGAAATACGGTGATCTTCGTGACGCACTGGAGAAGCTGCAGTTAAATGACGCTTCCCTGTTTTATGAGCCGGAGACTTCCGTGGCTCTGGGCTTTGGCTTCCGCTGCGGATTCCTCGGACTGCTTCATCTGGAGATTATCCAGGAACGTCTGGAAAGAGAGTACAATCTTGACCTGGTAACAACAGCCCCCAGTGTTATTTACAAAGTTTACAAGACCAACGGTGAAGTGATCGATCTGACAAATCCGACCAATCTTCCGGATCCGTCTGAAATCGAATATATGGAAGAACCTATGGTCAATGCCGAGATCATGGTTACGACAGAGTTTATCGGTGCGATCATGGATCTCTGCCAGGAGCGCAGAGGCCAGTACGGCGGAATGGATTATATGGAAGAAACAAGGGCTCTTTTGAAATATAAGCTGCCTTTGAATGAGATCATTTATGACTTTTTTGATGCGTTGAAATCCCGTTCAAGAGGATATGCATCTCTGGATTATGAGCTGTGCGGCTATGAACGCAGTGAACTGGTAAAACTGGATATTCTGGTCAACAGAGAAGAAGTGGATGCTCTGTCCTTTATTGTACATGCGGATACTGCATACGAGAGGGGCCGTAAGATGTGCGAGAAGCTGAAGGAAGAAATTCCGCGTCAGCTGTTTGAGATCCCTATTCAGGCGGCTATCGGCAGCAAGATCATTGCCAGGGAAACTGTGAAAGCCATGCGCAAGGACGTGCTTGCCAAGTGTTATGGCGGTGATATTACCCGTAAGAAGAAACTTCTGGAGAAACAGAAGGAAGGTAAGAAACGTATGCGTCAGGTGGGAAATGTGGAAATCCCGCAGAAAGCTTTCATGAGTGTGCTGAAGCTGGATGATAAGTAAGGAGCTGCCGATGAAGATAAAATACGCAAGAAGAATTCTGCTGGCTGCAGTCCTTACCGCCTGCAGCATGGTTTCCGGCTGTGGATGCGGCAAAGAAAAGGATCCGGAAGGGCAGCAGGTACTGGAGATTACCATTACTCCGGAACCGACGCCAACGCCTGATCCGTCAGAAATAAACCCTGAGGCAGTTGTAACGAATGGCAGTTTGATGATGGTGAATGAATATCTGGCAGGAGAATAAACAGATGCCGACAACAGAATCAGCAGTAAAGGGGATATATGTACCGCTTGAAATTTATGTGCATATCCCTTTCTGTGTGAAAAAATGTGATTATTGTGATTTTCTGTCGGGACCTGCTGACAGGAAACAGCAGAGAGCCTATGTGCAGGCTCTTCTGGCGGAAATCAATGGACTGCCGTCTTCACAAGGATACGAAGTGGTTTCTGTCTTTTTTGGCGGAGGAACTCCTTCTGTGATCGAAGAGTGGCAGATCAGAGAAATTCTGCTTAAATTAAAAAAGAAATTTTATTTTTCCCCGGATGCCGAGGTTACGATTGAGGCGAATCCGGGGACTTTAACGAGGAAAAAACTGGAAACCTACCGCAGTGCAGGTATCAATCGTCTGAGCCTGGGATTACAGTCAGCAGACAATGGGGAACTTCGGGAACTGGGAAGAATTCATACGTACGAAGAATTCCTGGACAGTTATTTTCCTGCGCGGGAAGCCGGCTTTGACAACATCAATGTGGATCTGATGTTTGCCATTCCCGGACAGAACTGTGAGCGATGGGAACGTACTCTGCGGACTGCTGCAGAGCTTGGGTCGGAACATATTTCCGCTTACAGTCTGATCGTGGAAGAAGGAACTCCATTTGCCGCGAGAAATCTGGATCTGCCTGATGAAGATACAGAATACAGAATGTATGAAGACACGGCCGGAATTCTGGAGGAATACGGATACCGTCAGTATGAAATTTCCAATTATGCCATGCCCGGACGGGAGTGTCGTCATAATACCGGCTATTGGAAACGTACGGAATATCTGGGGATCGGCCTTGGGGCGGCTTCACTGTACAGGAATATGCGGTTCTCCAATACATCTGATATGAAGGAATATCTTGCGGCAGCCGGTGAACCGGAGAAAATCCGCAAAGACATCCGGCATCTGACGGAAAAAGATCAGATGGAAGAATTTATGTTCCTTGGACTTCGTATGACAGAAGGAATCCGAATAGAGGATTTTGACAGCTGCTTCAGTAAAACACTGGAAGAAGTATACGCAGAGGTGCTGACGAAATATGAATCTCTGGGATTCCTTGAAAATAAAGACGGCTTCTGGCGCTTTACCCGTAAAGGAATTCATGTAAGCAATTCGATACTGTCGGATTTTTTATTTTGATATAAAGATGTACCAGGGTTAAAATACTTTTAACCCAAACATCCTTTAGATGGAGGAATGGAGGAGCAAATGGCTGTAAATACAACAGGTAAGAATTTTATTAAAATACGCGGTGCCAATGTAAACAATCTGAAGAACTTAAGTGTGGATATTCCAAGGGATCAGTTTGTTGTTTTTACAGGAGTGAGCGGTTCGGGCAAATCCTCCCTTGCTTTTGATACGATTTACGCAGAAGGGCAGAGACGTTATATGGAATCTTTGTCTTCTTATGCAAGACAGTTCCTCGGACAGATGGAAAAACCGGACGTAGACATGATTGAAGGCCTTCCGCCCGCAATTTCCATTGACCAGAAGTCTACCAACAGGAATCCGCGCTCCACAGTGGGAACTGTAACAGAAATTTATGATTATTTTCGACTTTTATATGCCAGGATCGGAATTCCTCATTGCCCGAAATGCGGCAGGGAAATCCGCAAACAGACAGTAGACCAGATGGTGGATTCCATTATGACATTTCCTGAACGGACCAGAATCCAGCTTCTGGCTCCTGTTGTCCGCGGTCGCAAGGGAACTCATGCAAAGCTTCTGGAACAGGCCAAAAAAAACGGCTATGTCCGTGTCCAGATTGATGGAAATCTTTATGAACTTTCCGAGGAAATCTCTCTGGATAAAAATCTCAAACATAATATTGAGATAGTCGTAGACCGGCTTGTGGTTAAACCGGGGATTGAGAAACGTTTATCAGATTCTATTGAGACAGTCATGAATCTGGCAGACGGGCTTTTGATGGTAGATACTATGGATGGAAATATTCATAATTACAGTCAGAGTTTTGCGTGCCCGGACTGCGAGATCAGTATCCCAGAGATTGAGCCCAGGAGCTTTTCCTTCAATAATCCGTTCGGAGCATGTCCTGCATGTCTTGGACTTGGTTATAAAATGGAATTTGATCCGGATCTGATGATTCCCGACAGATCTCTGAGCATAGCAGAGGGAGCAATCAAGGTTATGGGATGGCAGTCCTGTACGGATAAAAACAGTTTTACAAGGGCGATTCTGGAAGCTCTTTCCAGAGAATATGATTTCAGCCTTGATACACCATTTCAGAATTATCCTCAGGAAATCCAGGATATGCTGATCTACGGAACAAATGGACGGTCTGTTAAGGTACATTATAAAGGACAGCGGGGGGAAGGAGTCTATGACGTGGCCTTTCCGGGACTGGTCAGAAACGTGGAACAGAGATACCGGGAAACCGGTTCAGACGCGATGAAGCAGGAATATGAGACGTTTATGCGTATTACTCCCTGTAAAGAATGTAAGGGACAGCGTCTGAAAAAAGAAGCCCTCGCAGTTACGGTCAGCGGCAAAAATATCTATGAAATTACAAACCTTTCCATCGAAAACCTGAAAAAGTTTATGGGAGACCTGAAACTGACGCCCCAGCAGGAGCTGATCGGCAAACAGATTCTAAAAGAAATACGTCAGAGAGTGGGATTTTTGTCAGAAGTAGGCCTTGATTATCTTTCTCTGGGACGGGCGACAGCGACTCTTTCCGGCGGAGAAGCCCAGCGTATCCGTCTTGCGACCCAGATCGGTTCCGGGCTGGTGGGAGTTGCATATATTCTGGATGAGCCCAGCATCGGACTTCACCAGAGAGATAATGACAGACTTCTTGGGGCGCTGATGCGTCTTCGTGACCTTGGCAACAGTCTGATCGTGGTGGAACATGACGAGGATACCATAAGAGCTGCGGACTGCGTGGTGGATATCGGACCGAAAGCCGGTACACACGGCGGAGAACTGGTGCAGATCGGAACGGCAGACGACCTGATGAAAAATCCCGATTCCATTACAGGCGCATACCTCAGCGGCAAAATTAAAATCCCCGTACCGTCAGAACGCAGAAAACCTTCAGGATTTCTGAAAATCAAAGGTGCTGCGGAGAATAATCTGAAAAATATTAATGTGGATATTCCCCTTGGGGTAATGACGTGCGTGACAGGCGTTTCCGGTTCCGGAAAGAGCTCGCTGGTCAATGAAATTCTGTATAAGCGTCTTGCCAGAGATCTGAACCGTGCCAGAACCATACCGGGAAAACACAAAGACATTGAGGGAGAAGAACAGCTGGACAAGGTGATCAATATTGATCAGTCTCCCATCGGAAGAACGCCCAGATCCAATCCCGCAACTTATACAGGGGTATTTGATCAGATCCGGGATCTGTTTGCTGCAACAGCAGATGCCAAGGCAAAAGGCTACAAAAAGGGCCGTTTCAGCTTCAACGTAAAGGGCGGCCGGTGTGAAGCCTGCGCCGGAGACGGCATCATAAAAATAGAAATGCATTTCCTGTCAGATGTGTATGTTCCCTGTGAAGTCTGCAAAGGGAAAAGATATAACAGAGAAACACTGGCGGTGAAATATAAGGATAAGAGTATTTATGATGTTCTGAATATGACGGTTGAAGAAGCAATGACATTTTTCGAAAATGTACCTTCTATCAGAAGAAAAATCGAGACGCTGTATGACGTGGGCCTTTCTTATATAAAACTGGGACAGCCTTCTACGGAGCTTTCCGGCGGAGAAGCCCAGCGTATCAAACTTGCAACAGAACTGAGCAAGAGAAGTACGGGACGTACGATTTATATTCTGGATGAACCTACTACAGGTCTGCATTTTGCAGACGTTCACAAGCTTGTAGATATTCTGAAACGTCTTACAGATGGCGGCAATACGGTTGTGGTCATTGAACATAATCTGGATGTGATCAAAACCGCGGATTATATCATTGATATCGGACCGGAGGGCGGAGATAAAGGCGGTACGGTCATCGCTAAGGGAACTCCGGAAGAAGTAGCAGCAAATCCTGTTTCCTATACGGGAAAATATGTGGCAAAATATCTGGAAAACAAATAGTAAACAGTAGAAAACACACGTCACGGAAAGTTCATGATAAAAAACTTTTCATTTTTGACTGAGTTGTATATAATGATTGTATGAGAAAGGGGGATTCCTGTGCCTGCAAGTGATATTGGAATTGATCTTGGAACCAGGAACAGCCTGGTATATTCTACAGGAAAGGGCCTTGTACTCAAAGAGCCGTCTGTAGTTGTTTATGATAAAGATACAGAAAAGATCCGTGCCATAGGAGAGGAAGCCCGTCAGATGGCAGGTCATCTTACTTCGAATATGGAACTGATCCGTCCGATTCGCCAGGGTGTGATCGTAGATTACATTGTTCTGGAAAAGATGCTGAAATATTTTGTTTCCAAGGCAATGGGGAGGCGAGCTTTCCGTAAGCCGAGGATCAGTATTTGTGTACCCAGCGGAATTACCGAAATCGAACGAAAAGCTGTGGAGGAAGCAACGTATCAGTCAGGAGCGAGAGATGTGTATCTGGTGGAAGAACCCATTGCCGCAGCCATCGGATCCGGTGTGGATGTGACCAGGCCCTTTGGAAATCTTGTGGTGGATATTGGTGCCGGAACTACGGATGTGGCAGTGATTTCCATTGCCGGAGTTGTGGTGTCCGGAACAATCAAGGTGGCCGGAGATATGTTTGACCAGGCTATCATGAATTATGTCCGTCAGAATCACAGTCTGTTTATCGGAGAGGAAGCTGCGGAAAAAATCAAGATTGCTATCGGGACTGCAAGTGAGGAAGCAAATCCCAGGACCATGGAAGTCAAGGGCCGTAATATAATGACTGGGCTTCCGAAAGTTGCTGTTCTTACGTCAGAAGAAATCCGTGTGGCATTGAAGGATGCCACCAATCAGATCGTAGAACTGGTGCACAGTGTTCTGGAAAAAACACCGCCGGAACTGGCGGCTGATATTGTTGAGCGGGGTATTGTTCTTACAGGAGGCGGAGCGCTGCTTCACGGAATGGACACGCTTATTGAACAGCGTACAGGTGTAAATACACTGACAGTTCAGGATGCCATGAATGTTGTGGCTGTGGGAACCGGCAAATATGCGGAAGTCATGGCAAAGATGGAAGGCTGAGGAGGGGTGCTGCATTAGAACATGTTTGAAAACTGTCTTTAATGAAGAAGTAATGTGGGACAGGTTTTGAATGTGTTCTACGGCAGTGCCCTTTTGTATAATGCAGGAGGAAGATATGAGTGAAACAGTCACAGGATATATCGATCATATTATTTTCCGAAATGAAGAAAACGGATATACGGTGCTTGTGCTGAAAGATAGTCAGGAAGAGGAGCTGACCTGTGTCGGTTCTTTTCCATCTGTGTCTCAGGGCGTGACTATCGAGGCGGTTGGAGGATATATGCATCATCCTGTTTACGGAAAACAATTTCAGATAGATTCCTTCGTGGAAAAGATGCCGGAAGACTCCCTGGCAATGGAACGGTATCTGGGTTCCGGTGCGATCAAGGGTGTTGGGGCGGCGCTTGCCGGCAGGATCGTGCGGCACTTTGGGGAAGATACATTGAGAATTGTGGAAGAGGAGCCGGAACGTCTGGCGGAAGTAAAGGGAATCAGCGAGAAAAAGGCCCGGGAGATCGCTGCTCAGGTCACAGAAAAGGCCGATATGCGAAAAGCCATGATGTTTTTGCAGAAATACGGCATCTCTCTGAATCTGGGGGCAAAAATCTATCAGAAGTATAAAGAATCCGTTTACAGTGTTTTGCAGGAAAACCCCTATCGTCTTGCAGATGATATCAGCGGTGTGGGATTTAAGATCGCGGATGAGATCGCTTCCCGCATTGGAATACATACAGATTCTGATTACAGGATCCGGAGCGGAATGATGTACACTCTTTTGCAGGCTTCGGGTGAAGGACATACATACCTGCCAAAAGATGTTCTGTTCACAAAAGCGTCAGAACTTCTGGAGGTGGATTCTTCTTATATGGAGAAACATCTGATGGATCTGTCCCTTGACAGAAAAGTGATTTTAAAAGAGGGTGAAGACGGAATTGTTGTCTATCCGGCCAGGTTTTATTATCTGGAATTGAACACAGCCAGAATGCTGACAGAACTGAATGTTCTCTGCCCTGAGGATGAGCAGCTGGTGGACAGGCGGATTGCCCGGATAGAAAAAGACACAGGAACCATTCTGGATGAGATGCAGAAAAAAGCAGTAAAAGAAGCATCGGGACACGGTCTGTTTGTTCTTACCGGAGGACCCGGTACAGGCAAGACTACGACGATCAATGCAATTATCCGGTTCTTTGAAGGAGAAGGAGCACAGATCCGGCTGGCTGCACCTACCGGCCGTGCGGCTAAACGTATGACGGAGGCTACCGGCTATGAAGCGCAAACGATTCACCGGCTTCTGGAACTGACCGGACTTCCGGAGGATGAGAGGGAAGGGCAGGCGGTACACTTTGAGAGAAATGCCGAAAATCCGCTGGATGCAGATGTGATTATTATTGATGAAATGTCTATGGTGGATATCCAGCTGATGCATTCCCTGCTGCTGGCAGTTACAGCCGGCACACGCCTGATACTGGTGGGAGATGAGAATCAGCTTCCCAGTGTGGGTCCCGGTAATGTTCTTCGTGATATTATCCGGTCAGGGCAATTTCCGGTGGTGGAACTGAAGAAGATTTTCCGCCAGGCATCTGAAAGTGATATTGTAGTAAATGCCCATAAGATCAACAGAGGAGAACAGGTTGCACTGGATAACAAGAGCCGGGATTTCTTTTTCCTGAAGCGATACGATGCGAATATAATCATCCGTGTACTCATCGCACTGATTCAGGAAAAGCTGCCCCGTTATGTGGAGGCAAAACCATTTGATATTCAGGTGTTGACACCTATGCGAAAAGGTCTTCTGGGAGTAGAACGGCTGAATCAGATTCTGCAGAGATATCTCAATCCTCCGGGTGAGAGCAAAAAAGAAAAAGACTTTGGACAGGGCCTTTTCCGCGAAGGTGACAAAGTTATGCAGATCCGCAACAATTATCAGCTTGAGTGGGAAGTACGCGGAAAATACGGAATTCCGGTAGAAAAGGGCGTGGGAGTATTTAACGGCGATACAGGTATTCTCAGAACCATTAACGAATTTGCAGAAACCGCAGAAGTGGAATTTGAAGATGGAAGATATGCAGAATATTCTTTCAAACAGCTGGAGGAGCTGGAACTTGCTTATGCCATTACAATACACAAATCTCAGGGCTCCGAGTATCCTGCAGTGGTGATGCCTCTGCTGTCAGGTCCCAAAATGCTTCTTAACCGGAATCTTCTTTATACGGCTGTTACAAGAGCAAGAAAATGTGTGACGATTGTTGGCAGTGAGGAGACTTTTGCGGAGATGATCCGCAATGAAAAGCAGCAGAAACGGTTCAGTTCTCTGGATATCAGAATCCGGGAACTGGAAGAACAGTATTAGCTATAACATGACTATGAAATAAAAAGAGAGCGATATCGGGGAGAAAGGACATCTCTTGAAACAGTTTATCAAAAAAGCCGGGGCGATGATCCTGAATATTCTTTATCCAAGGTGCTGCCCCATATGTCATCAGATACTGTCGGATCAGAAACTCCTGATCTGTCCGAAATGTCGCGTGGAATTGAAACCTTACACAGGTCCGAGGTGTATGAAATGCGGAAAACCGGTAAGGGACGAAGAGGAGTATTGTCCGGAATGCAGCTTACGGCTCCGTTCCTTTGCAGAAGGAAGAGGCATTTATCTTTATGATGACAGAATGAAAGCTTCCCTGGTGAAGTATAAATATTACGGACGGAGAGAATATGGGGATTTTTATGCAGCTGCCATGTGCAGATATGCGGAGAAAGAGATCCGCTGCTGGAATCCTGATCTGATTATTCCCATACCGCTTCACCCTGCCAAGCAGAGACTGCGTGGATTTAATCAGGCAGAATATCTTGCTGACCGTTTGAGTGCTTTTTTTGGAATTGCGGCGGCATCCCGAATACTCAGAAAAACGAAAAAGACAAAATCTCAGAAAAAACTGGATGCAGGCGAGAGACGACGGAATCTGAAAAACGCATTTGAGGTGACAGAGAATCTGGAGGGATTGAGGATTCTTTTGATTGATGATGTATATACGACCGGAAGTACAATGGATGCAGCAGCGGCCTGTCTGATAGAATCCGGTGCGGAACAAGTGTTCTTTCTGACTGTCTGTACAGGGATGGATGCAGGCTGAAATGAGCAGGTAAAACTGATTTTACACCAGAAAAAGGGCTTTTCATGGGTTGGGATATATGTTACAATCAATCTGTATGAGTATTTATTGCTGTCCAAAGCTTGACGGCAGTAAGATTACAAGGAGCATGTTATGATAAACGAAGAAAAGGTAAAGATTATGAATAAACTTGCCATGTATGAAAATGGCGAGGGCAAAAAATATCTTCCGGTCAGCAAGTATTACAGGAGTGACTATATCGGACTGGCACTGATCAAAAACTTTTTTCTGGTCACGATCGGATATGGACTGGTCCTGGCAGGGATTGCCGCGTATTATGGGGAATATCTTCTGGAGAACATTCATAAGATGGACCTGATTTCTCTGGGAATTGGGATTGTAGCCGGGTATGTGGTGGCTCTTATTGTATTTTCCTGTCTCACATATATTCAGTACTCCGTCAAATACTATCGGGCAAAAAAAAGTGTTAAGAAATATTACGGAGAACTTACCAGACTGGATAAAATATACAGCCGGGAAGAAAAGAAATCTGCAGGCCGCAGAACGTCAGGAGGATATAGAAGATGACAGCGTTACTGGAAATGAAACAGAAAATCAAAAATTTTTACGGGCAGTATGAGATGTATTTTCTGCCGCTTCTGAAATTCATACTGGGTTTTGCATATTTTACATGGATCAATCAGAGTATGGGGTATATGAGCGAATTGAATAATATATTTATTGTGTTGATTCTTGCCCTGATCTGTTCTATTCTTCCGTCTTCCGTGATGGTATTCACGGGATGTGTGCTGATGGTGGGACACAGTTATGCCCTTGGGATGGAAGCTGCCGGATTTATGCTGGTTCTGCTTTTATTCATGATGATTCTTTTCCTGAGATTCAGTGCCGGCAAGAATATTGTAATGGTATTTACTCCTCTTTCTTTTGCGCTGAATGTACCGGTACTGCTTCCGATCGGCAGCGGGCTTCTGAGCAGTGCTGTTTCTGTTCTGCCGGCAGGATGTGGTGTGATCATTTATTATTTTATACGTTTTCTGAATGCGAATGCACAGAGCTTTCAGAGCTCCGATATGGAAATTATGGACCGTCTGACAATGATGGCTGACGGTATGGTGACCAACTGGGAAATGTGGATTACAGTAATCGCATTTATTGTGGTTATACTGCTTGTGAACCTGATACGTACCCGTGCTTTTGATTATGCGTGGAGGATTGCGATCGTGACAGGCGGTGTGGCATATGTTCTGATCATGCTGGGCGGTAGTTTTTATTTCGGCGTATCTACAGACATTGTGCCATTGATTATTTATAGCGTTGTGGCTGTTCTGATCGGGATCGTGCTGGAATTCTTCGTTTTTGGCGGAGATTATACAAGAACAGAACGCCTGGAATATGAGGATGACGAGTATTATTACTATGTTAAAGCTGTTCCAAAAGCTGCTGTGACAACATCCGAAAGAAGCATCAAGAAAATTAACGGCAGCGGTTCACGGGACGACCGAAGAAGTGAGGAAAATGTTGTATCTTTTTCTGAACCGATTTTCCAGGGCGAGGAAAAACCGCGCAGAACAAAAAAAAGAAGAAATGATGAGATGCCGGTAGAGCGCAAAGACGATCTGGATGATATTGATTTTGAAAAAAAACTGGAAGAATCTTTAAAAGATCTTTGATATTCTGGCATGATCTGACTGTTGTCGGGTAGCTTCATTGCAACAGTCATGATTGCTGCCCGGGAGTTTTTAAATAAATTGCGGAGGGAGGATTTTATGCAGGACTTGAGAGAAATGCTGGTGAGATATTGTTCCAAAATTTCTCTGCCACGCATTGGTATTATTGATATTATCGAAATTGCACTGATTGCATTTTTTATATACCAGTTCATGGTGTGGATTAAATATACAAGAGCATACACGCTGCTGAAGGGAATTCTTGTGGTGTTGATTTTCCTCCTGGTTGCTTATATCTTTAAGATGAACACAATCCTGTGGATCGTGTCAAATCTGGCGAATATCATGATTATTGCGGTTGTGGTAATTTTTCAGCCGGAGCTTCGCAAGGTTCTGGAACAGCTGGGACAGAAAAATATTATGGCAGCGATTATTCCCTTTGATACCGGCAAAGAAGTGACGGAACGTTTTACAGACAAGACTGTGAACGAAATGATCAAAGCCTGCTTTGATATGGGCGAAGTAAAAACAGGGGCGCTGATTGTTATTGAGCAGGATATTCTTCTGACAGAATACGAAAGAACAGGCATCACTCTGGATGCTGTACTGACCAGCCAGCTTTTGATAAATATTTTTGAACATAATACGCCTCTTCATGACGGAGCAGTAATCGTGAGAGGAAACCGCATCGTTTCAGCAACATGTTATCTCCCTTTGTCTGATAATATGGAACTGAGCAAGCAGCTTGGTACGAGACACCGTGCAGGAGTGGGTATCAGTGAGGTGACGGATTCCGTTACGATCATTGTTTCAGAAGAAACAGGGCAGGTTTCCGTGGCAAAAGGCGGCAAACTCATGCGAAATGTAAATAGTACACGTCTCAGAGAAATTCTGGTAGAGACACAGAATAAAAAAGTTGTTGACAGTGGCAGACTGCGGCAGCTTCTGAAAGGGAGAGTGAAGCATGAAGAATAAACTGACCCGAAATATCTCTCTGAAAATCATGTCGGTGGTAACTGCCGTCCTGGTGTGGATGATCGTTGTAAACATCGACAATCCTATCAGGACGGTTTCTTACACGATTCAGAATGTGGAACTGCTCAATCAGAATTATATTGATCAGAAAGTTCCGCTTCCTGATACGGATCAGGGAACATTTCGTATTTATATTACAGCGGAGCGAAAAACATTAAGTAAAATATCCGCATCGGATATTCATGCGGTTGCGGATCTCCAGCAGGCCTTAAGTTACGATGAGGATCCGGTCATGGTTCCGATTACAGTCACCTGTGAAGGTGTATCTCCGGGAAATATTGAAGTGGTTCCGAAAAATCTGGCTGTGCATCTTCAGGATAAGAAGACGCAGGAATTCGTTATCAGTGTGAGCAGCGGGGAGTCCAAGCCCGGTAAAGGTTATGAAATTGGTTCTCTGACAGCTAATCCTGAAAAAATCAAGATTACGGGACCGACCAGCCTGATTAATATAATAGGTAATGTAACAGCTAATATCAGCGTGGATAATAAGACTGAGAACGTCACTAAGGAAACAGAACTGGTGATTTATGATAAAAATGGAACTCAGCTTTCGGATGTTCAGATGAGCTATCTGAATGTACCGAAGGTAACGGTTACAGCCAGACTCTGGAGAGTCCGCTCGAATATTCAGATTATCGGCGACTATGTTGGCGAACCGGCGGAAGGCTATCAGGTTGAGAGTGTTGTCATAGTTCCGAATGTTATCAGCCTGGCTGGAAGCGATGAGGCTCTTGATAATCTGGAGGAAGAGAACAATGCTATCAGAATACCTGCTGAGAGCATCGATATTTCCGGTGAAAGATCAGATGTTGAGACGAAAGTAAACATCACTCAATTCCTTTCAGAGGGATTAAAGCTTCCAAGCGGTGCCAGTGAAGATGTATGGGTGCGTATCAATATTCTTCCGGAAGGCAGTCATTCCTATGAACTGGATACCAATGATATAAAAGTGGAAAACCAGTCGGAAGGAACGCAGGTTGTCTTCGGAATGGATAAGATTGAGGTTCGTATCAAAAGAACAGATGAATCAGATGAGACACTTGAAACATCAATGATTCAGGCATCGGTAGATCTGGACGGAAAAAAGAAAGGTACCTATGAGCTTCCTGTGAAGATCAAACTTCCGGACGGATACGAACTGGTAGAACCAATTACAGCAGAGGTAGAAATTTCTGAAATTTCCATTGCCGAGGAGAGCAGTGATGAATAAGGAGAGGATGTTATGATCAGTCAAAAAATAACAATTAAAAACCCGACAGGACTTCATTTAAGACCAGCAGGGCTGCTTTGCAAAGAAGCAATGAAATATAAGTCTCTGATTACATTCACATTTGAAGACTGCACTGCAAATGCAAAAAGTGTATTAAGTGTTCTTGGAGCATGTGTGAAATGTGGAGATGAGATTGAACTGACCTGCGAGGGCAAGGATGAACAGGAAGCGATGGATGCGCTGATAGCAGCAATTAGCAGCGGATTGGGAGAATAGATCAATAAGTAATGCTGTTCAGCAGGTAATAACATGAAGATATTGAACAGATGTGAAGAATAAATTTGAATAAGGAGGAATTATTGTGAAAAAGAAAATTGCAGCGGCTGCATTGAGTATTACACTTTGCATGTCCATGGTTTGTCAGACCGGAGCTGCCGCCTTTACAGACCAGGCGGAAGGGGTAACATGGTCGGAGTTTGACGATTCTTCATCAGGAACCGTGGAATCCGACGATACAATTGGGATGGAACCTGAGGAACCTACAGCAGCACCGGAAGCTGCGGTGACACCTGCTGAGGAAACACCTGAAGCAGTGACCCCATCCCCTGAAGCAGTGACGCCAGCACCGGAAATAACAGTCACACCGGAGGAACCTGCCGGAGAAGACAGTTTTTCTGCAAATGATGTTGAAATTTTTAGTGCAGGTGATGGATCTGCGGATGATCAGACTATTCAGAATACTGAGGGAAATGCAGAAGCTCTGACAGCAGCAGACGGCAGAATTTATGCAACAGACTGGATTGCATCAAATGGCAGATGGAAACTGCGCAAGCCGGTTGCCACAATGACAGCATCTGCTCCAGAGGTTCAGACAGCTGGAGACCCGGAAACTCAGCCGGAAATGACTGTCTCGGATGATGCGGAAGTTCTGCCGGAAATGACTGCCTCAGACGATGCGGAAACCGTTGTATCTCCGGAGCAGCAGAACATGCCTGAGGAGACGGATTCTGCAGATATGATGAATGCTGATGCTGACGGGGCAGACGCGGATACAGATACTGCAGCTGATACTTCAGGGGAAGCGCTTTTACAGAATGATGTACCGGAAAATCTGTTCTATACCAGGGAAGATGGAATTGTTCATATTATCACATACAGCAATGATCCGTCAGTGACAGATCCGGTTGCAGAAGGTGATTATTATTTTGACGCGGAAGGTTTTCTGATAACAGGAAGACATGAGGTTCCTTCAAATGAAGAAGGATCCGGTTCAAACTATGAAAAAGCAGTGGAACATTTCTTCATGGATGAGGCAAATGCAAAACTGAATGATCCGAATTCCAATGCAGCCTGCACGCCGACTAACTCTGATCTTGGTCAGCTGCAGAAAAAGTATTGGCTGTGGACCGGAACAGCTTTCCGTTACTATTCATCCAGCGGTGGTTATTTATCCGTATCCAGTCTGAAAGAGATTAATACAAAAGCAGATAAGTATTACGGATATTATAAAATCAATGGTGCATATTATATTCTAAATACAGACGGTACACCATGCACCGGAATCATTACAATCAAAGACGGCAAAAAGCCCGGAGAATATTACTGCAAGCCGGCTGGAACAGCCGGTGAGATTCCCGGAAAAATGCTTCGCTCCGGATGGCTCCGAATAAAAGACAGCAAAGGCGTATATCGCTGGTGGAAGTATAACTCTGACGGACGCCGTTCCTCAAAGGTTGCCAAGGTTACGACTCTGGATAAGACGATTGACAGCAGTGTGGGTAACTATACATACATGCTGGATAAGAATGGTTATATCCTGAAAAACAAGATGGCTAAAGTAGGAAGTTATTATTACGGTACGGATAAATATGGACGTATTTATAAGAATAAAGTGGTAACATATAATGGCGCCAGATACTATTTTACTGCTAATGGACGCCGTTCCACATGGAAGAACGGATGGCACAGAATCGCCTACGGAAGCAAACGGTATTTCTATTTCGGGTCAACCCCGGGCAAAATAGTAGAAAAGAAGGGATGGCAGAGAATTATCACACCGGAAGGCAAGAGTGCCGGATGGTTTTATTTCCCGAGCAGCGGTAATCATTATGAAAATGTACTAACCAAATCAGGCCGCTATTTCCGTACAGATGGAAGACTTGCCAGCGGAATTACGACTGTAAATGGAAAGACTTATTTCTTCCAGGCTTCTACTTCTAAAACTCCGAAGGGTGTGATGTATAAGAGCATCTGGATACATTATAATAATAAGTGGTACTATGCCGGCAGCGATGGTGTTCTTTACAAGAGCGGATGGAAAAAGATCAAAGGATCTTATTACTACTTTAACAGTGATTACACAGTAAAAACAAACCAGACAGTTACAAAAAATGGTGTTAAAGGCTATGTGGACAGCAGAGGCAAATTCTATTCTTCAGGATGGGTAATCATCAATGATGCCAAGAACCAGGTGAAATATGTTGATCCTAAGACAGGTACTTTTGTAAAGAATACTTCTAAGAAAATTGACGGGCTGACATATTATTTCGATAAAAACGGATATCGTATCAATGATCTTACCAGTATGTACAGAGGTCCATATTATCTGGAATGTGACCGCGTGAATGGCGTAATGACTGTATATAATGCATCTAAAACAGTTCCTATTAAAACGATACGTGTTTCTGTAGGCCTTTCGGGAACCCCTACCTGGCCGACAAATAGAAATATGAGACTTACAAGTTATAATAGATGGCAGGCTCTGATGGGGCCGTCATGGGGCCAGTATGGTACTCATGTAGATGGTGCAGGTAATGGCGGCATTTTTATCCACTCTGTGGCAGGAGGTTCCCAAAGCTACTATAATCTTCCTGCATCGGAATACAATAAGCTGGGTAATCCGGCTTCCCATGGATGTATTCGCTGCTGTGTAGCTGATGCAAGATGGGTGTTCTATAACTGCAATGGTTCAACCATCCGCATTATCGATGGAAAATACAATGCGAATGAATCAATGAAGGGACCTCTTGGACGTAAAGCACTTACACCGCTGTACGGTTCCAGGAATTTTGACCCGACAGATAATTTGGCATGGCATTAATACGTGTGTTTATGGCGCTCTCCGAGATGATCGGAGAGCGTTTTAATACTCGCTGTTTCTTTTTCTGGCAGGGACATTGGCGTTCAGACTGCCGTTAAGATATATGGGTAAATTTTCTTGCATTTCTGTATACATCTATGTATAATAAAAAATGTAACAAAACTTTAATAATTTATCAATATTAAAGAGGAGTATGACTTAAGGGAAAAAATGAAGGGAACGAAAAGAAAATGGAAAGGCGTAAAGCTGTTTTTCCTCTGTGCTGTTCTGGTCATAGGCATGATTGGGGCTTCCAGAATATCGGCATCGTCTTATGAGCGCTGGGAGACTGTGGCGGAAGAGGAACGGGAGACGTACGAAGCTTCAGAGGGGCTGCTTCGTGCATCGACTGTCAGTGAAAAAGCCTGGAAAAAAATTAATGGAGTATGCTATAACGGAAGCGGAGAGACAATTCCGGGAGCTATTACCCGGGGGATCGATGTTTCTGAATGGCAGGGCACCATTAACTGGACAAAAGTAAAAAATTCCGGAGTGGATTTTGCATTTATCCGTGTTGCATATGGTACAGGCTATCTTGACAAGCAATATGCAGCAAACATGAAAAATGCTGCGGCAGCAGGAATTCCGGCAGGTGTTTATATTTACAGTACTGCTACTACAACATCAGGTGCATTAAAGGAAGCGCAGCTTGTTATTGAGAAGATGAAAGGATATAAAGTTTCCTATCCGGTTGTTTTTGACCTGGAATATTCCCGTATGGGAGAACTGTCAAAAACTCAGGTATCGAAACTTGCGCTGACCTTCTGCAATGAGATTAAAAAGGCCGGTTATTATCCGATGGTATACTGTAATACGTACTGGTATGATGACAAAATAGACTGGTCATTGCTGAACGGTATTGATGTGTGGATTGCGAGATATGGAGACAGGATTCAGGCACCTTCCGGTTCTGCTTATAAGTATACGATCTGGCAGTCCACGGATGGTGATGGCGGTGGAATACTGAATCCGACCAAAGGGCTGATTGATGGTATTCCGACAGTGAATAATGTTGATGTGAATTTCGGCTATGTGGATTATGCGAAAATAATTACTCCCCGCACACAGCCGCTTGCTTCTTATACAAATTCGTCAACGACAATTGCGACAGCAACACCGAAACCGACAGCAACACCGAAGCCGACGGCAACACCAACACCGAAACCGACAGCGACGCCGAAGCCGACAGCAACACCTACGCCAGAACCGACACCAAAGCCGACCACGGTTCCGGCAGTGAAAAACGGCTGGAAAACAGAGAGCGGAAAGACCTACTATTATAAGAATAATGTCAAACTTACAGGCTGGCAGAAAATCGGCGGCAAATATTATTATTTTAACAGTGTAAAAGGCTATCTTTATAAGAGTACACTGCTGACATCCAGAAAAAACAATATTTGTTATGTCAATTCCAGCGGTGCCCGTGTTTCTGATACATGGGTTACCTGGAAAGATAAAAAATATTATATGGCATCCAATGGTTATGCTGTGAAAGGCTTTTATACGATCAGCGGCAAAACATATTATTTCAATAAAACGCATGCTTATATGTATAAGAACCGTAAGCTGATCACTACAGCCGGAAACATTTATTATCTTGGCATCACCGGAGCACGTTATGAAAATGGTTTTTATACAGTGACGGAAAATGGTGTAAAAAATACATATTACTTTGCCAAAAACGGGCGTGCATACAGAGGCTGGCACACGATCAAAGGAAAAAAATATTATTTCTATAAGGGAACTTCCAAAAAATCCGGCGTTCGTGCAGAAAATGTCACACTTACAAGCTCTTCCGGAGTAGTCTCTGTGTTTAATAAATCCGGCGTTTGTACGAAACAGTATAAGAAATAGAGTAAATAAGTACTCATTCTTGGAAAGGAAAATATGAAAGTAAAGAAAAATAAGAGGTTTACCAGATTATTACTGGTAATGATGACTGTAATGGGGATATTTCTTTTTGTGCCTTTTACGGCAGCGGCAGCAACTGTAAATACAGGAGAGTTTGTTGTCGTACTGGATCCGGGACATGGCGGTATTGACTCCGGTGCCTGTGATAGACATAACGGCAAAATGTATCAGGAATCTGATATGAACTGGAAAATTGCCAATTATACTAAAAAGGCACTTGAAAAATATACAAATATCAAGGTGGTTCTGACCAGAACGAAAAACACATGTCCTTCAATAAAAACCAGAGTTGCGGCAGCAAAAAAGGCAAAAGCAGATATACTGGTAAGCATGCATATTAATTCAGAGGACAGTGGACTGGCAAAAGGAGCCTGTGTTCTGATTTCCAAGGGAACCTACCGTTCCAGTTTATCTGCCAGGGAGAAAAAATTCGGAACGTATGTGATGAATGAGCTCGGTAAACTGGGAATTTATAAACGCAATTCCGACACCGGAGGCATGCTTTACCGCCTTGCTTCCGATGGAAGCAGATATCCCAATGGAAAGACCAGCGATTACTATGAAATTGTCCGGTACAGTGTAGAGAACAATCTTCCCGGGGTGATCATTGAACATGCATTTATCAGCAATTATTCTGATGTAAGCAAATTTTTAAGCAGTGATGCCAAACTGAAAAAAATCGGCGAGGCAGATGCCAGAGCAATTGTCAGCTACATCAGACAACTTCCTGCAAAAGAAGAGCCGATTGATCCTGCGAAGAAAAACGGATGGATTGAGGAAGAAGGAAACTATTACTATTATAAAAATGATGTAAAAGCTGTGAATCAGCTTCTGACACTGGATGGTAAAATCTATTATGTGGATGCAGCTGGGGTGAGACAGTATGGATGGCAGACTGTTCAGGGAAAAACCTATTTCTTCAGGGAAGATGGAACAGCAGTGACGGGCTGGATGGAGCTGGATGGTGACTGGTATTATTTTAACAGTAAATATGCTTATCTTTATAAAAATGTAAAACTGGTATCCGGCTCCGGGAATGTATACCTTTTTGATGAAGACGGAAAGCGCATGAAAGGCTGGTCCACTCTGGATAATAAGAAATATTACGTAGGCGCAAAGGGATATGCGGTCCGCGGGTTCCAGAAAATCGGCACAAAATATTATTATTTTGAACCGAAAGATGCTTATCTCATTAAAAATAAAATCGTAAAAATATCGTCAACTGCTATTTATTATATTGACTCAAAGGGAGTTCGATATGACAAAGGATTTAAAACCATAAAGAATAATACATATTATTTTACGTCCAATGGAAAAGCTAAAATCGGGTGGCTGAAATCCAATGGAAAATACTATTATTTTAACAAGTCCGGAGTTATGCTGAAAAACACGACACTGAAAGATTCCAAGGGAAAGGTGTATATATTCAATTCCAAGGGAGTATGTACCAACCGAAAATAATGGGAAAATTATCGGGGAATAAAACATAAAGGAGAAACAGTACTATGAGAACTTATTTAGTAACCGGAGGAGCTGGATTTATCGGTTCCAATTACATTCACTATATGTTCGGAAAATACGGTGACAGTATTCGTATTATCAACGTTGATAAGCTGACTTACGCAGGAAATCTGGAAAATCTGAAAGATATTGAAGACCAGGCAAACTATACATTTGTAAAAGCGGACATCTGTGACAGCGATGCAATTATGAAGATTTTTGAAGAAAATGATATTGACCGTGTTGTGCATTTTGCTGCTGAGAGCCATGTGGACCGCAGCATCAAAAATCCGGATGTTTTTGTAAAAACGAATGTTCTGGGGACGCTTGTAATGCTGAATGCAGCCAAGGCTGCCTGGGAGCTGCCGGACGGCACCTTTAAACCGGATAAGAAATTCCTTCATGTTTCTACAGATGAAGTTTATGGTTCTCTGGAAGAGGATGGCGGATATTTTTATGAGACTACTCCGTATGCACCTCACAGCCCGTATTCTGCCAGCAAAGCATCTTCCGATATGCTGGTGAAGGCTTATATGGATACTTACAGATTTCCGGCTAATATTACCAACTGCAGCAATAACTATGGTCCTTATCAGTTCCCGGAAAAACTGATTCCGCTGATCATCAACAATGCACTTCAGGGTAAGAAACTTCCGGTATACGGTGACGGAAAAAATGTCCGTGACTGGCTGTATGTTATGGATCACGCAAAAGGCATCGATATGGTTCAGGAAAAGGGCCGTCTCTTTGAAACATACAATATCGGCGGTCATAATGAGAAACAGAATATCCAGATCATTCATATTATTCTGGATACCCTTCAGGAAATGCTTCCGGATGATGATCCCCGCAAAAAGCTGGTAAGTGAGGAACTGATCACTTATGTGGAAGACCGCAAAGGCCATGACCGCCGGTACGCGATTGCACCGGATAAGATCAAGGCAGAAGTAGGCTGGTATCCGGAAACATGTTTTGAAGACGGTATCCGTCTGACTATTCAGTGGTTTTTCGAACACGAAGACTGGATGAAAAATGTCACCAGCGGTGATTACCAGAAGTATTACGACGAAATGTACAGGACAAAATAAAAATGATGATGGAGTGAAAAGGTATTTTTACTCTGGTATCATGAAAATTCTGTACAGCAGACATGAAAAATACCCGGCTGTATGGGAGAATTACAGGAAAATCAACGAAATGCTGCAGGACATGGGAATGCAGCATTTCCTGTTTTTTGGAGAATACAATGAAAAAAATAGCGATTATTGGAGCAAATGATTTTCAGCGCCCTCTGATCCGAAAGGCCAGGGAAATGGGATATGAGACCCATGTATTTGCCTGGAGAGAAGGGGCAACAGGCGCAGAAGACGCGGATGTTTTTTACGAGATCAGCATTACAGAGAAGGAAAAGATACTGGAGATATGCCGAAAAATTCAACCTGAGGCTGTGGCAACGATTGGTTCAGATCTTGCCAATATCACTGTACAGTATCTAGCTGAAGAACTGGAGCTTCCATGCAACAGTAGGGAGTGTATCCGGAATTCCACAAACAAATATGCAATGCGGACAGCATTTCAGAAAGCAGGTATCCCGGTACCGTTTTTTCAGATCGCAGAAGAAGGACAGGAAATCGTACCTCCATCCTATCCTGTTATTGTAAAGCCCACAGATCGTTCCGGAAGCCGTGCGATCACAAAAGTGGAAGCACCGGAAGAACTGGAGGAAGCAATACGGAATGCGGCCGGGCAGTCTTTTGAGAAAAAAGCCATTGTAGAGGAATACATTCATGGTGCTGAGTACAGTGTGGAAACCATCAGTTTTGAGGGAAAACATACCTGCCTGGCTATCACAAAAAAATTTACAACAGGAGAACCCCATTACATTGAGGTAGGGCATCTTCAGCCGGCACCTCTTGATGACGCAATAAAGGAAAAAGTGGAACAGACAGTATTTCGTGCCATGGATGCCTTGGACGTGCGTTATGGTGCGGGACACAGTGAACTGCGCATCGATTCTCTGGGAAATATACGAATTATTGAAATCGGTTCCCGAATGGGAGGCGACTGTATCGGCTCAGATCTTGTGCCTTTATCCACGGGTCAGGACTTTGTAAAAATGGTTATAGATACTGCTGCAGGCAAAGCCCCGGAGATAAAGGAAACGGAGTCCCGTATTTCGGCAATCCGATTTTTAATGAATGAAAAAGACCTTAATCATATGGAACATATAAAGAAAGAATTTCCGGAAAATGTAAAAAAAATCGTTCTGGACAGTCCGGTGAAAGGTGCAAAAATCACAGACAGCGGAAGCCGTCCCGGATTTTACATTCTTCAGGCGGATTCCATGGAAGAGATGGAAATCCTTCTCCATGAAGGCCCGGGGGAAAACCCTGTGGATATTTTTGAAACCCCTGTGCAGAAAATGCGCTATTCTGATGGAAAGAATACGTTTTATATAAAACGGGATGATCTGCTGCCATTCTCTTTTGGCGGGAATAAAGTCCGTTTTGCGCGGAAATTTGTGGAGGACATGCAGGCGAAGCACTGTGACAGTATGATTATTTACGGCAATTATCATTCCAATCTCTGCCGGATCTTGTCGACACTTTGCAGGGAACTGGATATCCCCTGTTACATGGTTCACAATACAGAGGATATCAAAGAGGAAAAAGAAACCCATAACAGCCGCATCATACGGAAAATGGGCGTGAAGGAAATTCCCTGCAGGAAACAGGGGATTGCAGATGCAGTACAGCAGGCGATGGATGAACTGACGGAAAAAGGATATCATCCGTATTATATTTACGGAAATACCGGCGGGACAGGGAATGAGTGGGTGCCCATGCAGGCTTATGTGGAAGCTTATATGGAAATCTGCGCCTTTGAGGAGAAAAACGATGGAAAATTCGATTACATTTTTCTCGCATCCAGTACCAATGCTACACAGTCGGGTCTGCTGATGGGAAGTATTTTGAAAAAAGATGACCGGAAGATTGTGGGGATTTCTGTTTCCAGAAACGAGGAACGGGGAAAAGAAGTGATCATAGGAAATTTGAAGGAATACGCCGACAGATTTTCCGTTTTTCTTCCTGAAGATCCGGAGGAAAGAATTTATTTTACGGATGCGTATATGGAAGGCGGCTACGGTGTATATTCACCAAATGTGGAAGATTTGATCAATCGGGTTTACCGGACGGATGGAATTCCGTTAGATATGACATATACAGGAAAAGCATTTTATGGTATGATGAAATATCTGGAAGAACACAACATAACGGATAAAAATATCCTCTTTCTTCATACGGGAGGAACACCGTTGTTTTTTGACTATCTGATGGAAGATTTGGAGACATCTGAATGAAAAAATTAATGATTCTGGGTGCCAGCTATTCCCAGCTCCCGCTTTATAAGGCAGCCAAAAAGCTGGGGATACATACGATTGCAGCAAGTACGCCCGGAGACTGGCCGGGTTTTGCTGCTGCAGATGAGAGCTCCTATACGGATATTTCCGATCCTGAGGCAGTGCTGCAGGCTGCCAGGAAATATCGGATAGACGGAATCACCACCTGCTGTCTGGATACAGGAGTAAGGGCTGTCGGCTATGTATGCGAAAATCTCGGCTTAAAGGGGCTTTCCGCCAGAGCCGGAGAAATCAGCAGCGATAAGTATAAAATGAAAGAAGCCTTTATAAAAGGCGGTGTCAACTGTGCCCGTCATATCTGTATCCGAAACCGTGAGGAACTGGAGACCGCTCTTGATCAGTTTCGTTTCCCGGTGATCTTAAAGGCTGTGGATCTGATGGGCAGCAGAGGAATTTTCCGCTGCAATACAAAAGAAGAAGCCCTGGTGAATTATAAAGAAACCATGGCAGCGACACGGAAGGATTACTGTCTTGTTGAGGAATTCATTGAGGGGAAGATTCTCGGCTGTGAGGCAATGCTGTCTGATGGGAAAATGCTCTACTGTCTGCCGAATAATATTGATGCTTATCAGAGCCATGTCCCTACGCCTGTTGGGCATTCTGTTCCGTATAAAAAGCAGAAAACCCTCGGTGCTGAAGTGGAACGGCAGGTTTCTCTTGCCATAAAAGCAGTCGGACTGGACAACTGTCCGGTAAACTGTGATCTGATTGAAAAAGATGACCGGGTTTATGTGATTGAAATCACCGGACGCGCCGGTGCCACCTGCCTGCCGGAAATGGTTGGACTGTATTATGGCATTAACTATTATGAAGCCATTGTGCGTCTGGCTCTTGATATGGAAGTGGCTGAAATGTTCCGTGAGGACATTCCTCATCAGGCAAATTTGTCCAGAATCCTTACCTCCGAACGGGCTGGAATTGTAAAAGCGATACATAATGAAAATGATTCTACCGAGGACATTTTTGATCTTTCCTTTAATATAAAGCCGGGAGATGAGGTGCGCAGATACGAAAACGGACGGGACAGGCTTGGTCAGTTGATTCTGACAGGCGAAAATCTAAATGCCTGTGAAAAGCGTCTTAAGCAGGTTTTGTCGAAAATTAACATTGAATTTACATTATGATTGTGAGAAAATAACATGAGAAATCATTTGTCTGCGAAGAAAAGTATTTTTTTACTGCTGCATATCAGCCTTCTGTTCAGTTCTCTGAGCGGCGTCTGCTCCAAGATGGCGTCCAGATATACAGATGATATTTTTTCCATCCCGTTCCTGTTCTGGTTCGGGCTGGTTTTTGTGATCATGTTCGGATATGCGATTATCTGGCAGCAGATTCTGAAGAGAATGCCTCTGACGGTCGCTTATGCTAATAAACCGGTGACACTGATCTGGGGCATCATCTGGGGAAGCGTGATCTTTGATGAAGAGATTACGTGGAATATGATTGCCGGTGCAGTGGTTATTTTTGCAGGAATTTATTTTGTAACAAGTGAAAAAACAGAGAGAGGCGGTGAGCGTCAGTGAGTGAACTGCGTATGGGAGTGTGTGTGCTGCTGGCTTCGGTTATGATTTCATCCGTTTCTCAGATTCTGCTGAAAAAAGCAGCCAACAGAATTTATAAAAATCCGCTGGCAGAATACCTGAATCCTCTGGTTATCGGGGCTTATGCCATGTTTTTCGGTTCTGTGATCCTGACGATGATCGCACTGAAATATGTGCCGCTTTCCATGTCACCGATTCTGGAATCCACAGGTTATATTTTTGTGTCTGTCCTTGGATACATATTTTTGAAAGAACGTTTCAGTAGGAGAAAGCTTTTTGGATTTGCCCTGATCCTGTGCGGGATCATGATTTTTTATCAATAGTGATGTCTGTGCAGGCAGATATTTTTGTGTACCTTAAAGAAAAGAGTAAGGAGTCAGAAAGATGCTGGTATCCATTGTTATACCATGTTATAATTCAGAACACACCATCGGCAGGGTGGTGGAACTGGCGATTGAAGAATTTAAAAAAATGAATGACTATGAATGTGAGTTTGTCCTGGTGAATGATTATTCCAGAGACAATACCTGGCAGGCAATTCATACACTGACGGAGAAATATCCTAATGTAAAAGGAATTAATCTGGCCAAAAACTTCGGGCAGCATAATGCTATCATGGCGGCACTCCATTATACAAAAGGAGAGTTTATCGTGGGTATGGATGATGATATGCAGAATCATCCGTCTCAGATCCCACAGTTCCTGGATAAAATGCAGGAAGGATATGACATTGTATTTGGTGTGTTTAAAGAACGTAAGTTTTCTGTGATTAAAAATATTACAGGAGCTATCAGCAGGTTTCTTCTGTGGCATCTGCTGGACCGCCCTAAAGATATCCAGATGAGCAGTTTCTGGTGCTGCAGGCGTTATGTGCGGGATGAAGTTGTGAAATATGAAGGATATAATACTTTTCTTCAGGTGTTGTTTTTCAGAACGACTCATAACATTGCCAATATAGAAATTGAACATTATGCAAGAGAAGTGGGAACCTCTAATTATAATTTCCGGAGAGGACTGAAGCTGTTTATGTCCTGCCTGAATTTTACAGTAATTCCGCTGCGTGTCTCGACGATTCTGGGAACTCTTTTTTCTGCTGCGGGATTTATCGGAGCGCTGGCGGTTCTGATTCAGAAGATTCTGAATCCGGCTGTTGCTATTGGCTGGTCATCTCTGATGTGTGCCATGCTGGTGCTGTTCGGTTTCTGCTTTCTGATGCTTGGAATTATCGGAGAGTATCTGGGCAAAGCTATTTTGAACATTAATAAGACACCTCAGTATGTGATACGGGATAAGGAAAATATTGAGGATACCTGCGGAGAAAAACAAAAGGATTTATGATATAGTTTTGCTGTAATTACCGCTTACTAACAGAAAAGTTACATAGAGGAGATCAATGATTGATTTTAACAGACCTGCTTTTACAGGCAGAGAAATGGATTATATAAAAGATGCAGTAAACCGCGGAATGCTGTGCGGTGATGGAGTCTATACAAAACACTGTTCCCGGTGGATGGAGGAAAAGTTTCAGGTGAGACACGTTCTTCTGACTACGTCATGTACGCATGCTCTGGAGATGGCAGCGTATCTGTCAGACATTCAGCCGGACGATGAAGTGATTATGCCTTCATATACATTTGTATCTACTGCCGATGCATTTGTGCTGCGTGGAGCGAAGGCGGTATTTGTAGATATCCGCCCGGATACGATGAATATCGATGAGAAACTGATTGAAGATGCAGTGACGCCAAGGACTAAGGCAATTGTTCCGGTTCATTATGCGGGAGTGGCCTGCGAGATGGATACTATTATGGGGATTGCTGCGAAATACAATCTTAAGGTGATTGAGGATGCAGCACAGGGTGTTGATGCTTTCTACAAAGGGAGAGCACTGGGTACCATCGGTGATTTTGGTTGTTACAGCTTCCACGAGACAAAGAATTATACCATGGGAGAAGGCGGAGCCCTTCTTTTCCAGGATGAAAAATATCTGGATCGTGCGGAAGTTCTTCGGGAAAAAGGTACGGATCGGAGTAAGTTTTTCCGGGGCCAGGTTGATAAATACCGCTGGGTGGATTACGGGTCTTCTTATCTGCCAAGCGAACTGAATGCGGCTTATCTTTATGCCCAGCTGGAAGAACATGAGAGAATCAGCCGCAAACGTATGGAAATTTACAATTATTATCATGAGAATCTGAAATGCCTTGCGGATGAAGGAAAGATTGAGCAGCCTTTTGTACCGGAAGAATGTGTACATAATGCACATATGTATTATATCAAGGTACGTGATATTCAGGTACGGACACGCCTGCTTGCTTACCTCAGAGAACAGGGAATCTGCAGTGTGTTTCATTATGTTCCTCTCCATTCGGCACCAGCCGGAAAGAAATTCGGCAGATTCCATGGAGAAGATGTTTATACCACAAAAGAGAGCGAGCGGCTGATGAGGCTGCCCATGTTCTACAATCTGGATATGGAAGATGTAAAGAAAGTTGTGCATGCGATTGTTTCTTTTGATGGATTTGAGGGAAGACTATGAAAAAATGGAAAAAGATTTTGAATGCGGCAATTGCTGTTTCTGTATCAGTGATATGTACGGTGAGTACGGTTATGGCGGCTTCTGTTGATTTGAATGCAGTGTATGGGATTTCCAGCAACGGGCTGGAAGGCTGGCCCCAGGGACCGGAGATTTCCTGTAATACAGGGATATTGATGGAGGCAGAAACAGGAGCGGTTCTTTATGATAAAGGAGCGGATGAACTTCGTTATCCTGCCAGTATTACCAAGCTGATGACACTTCTGGTTGCTGTGGAAAACAGCAGTCTGGATGAAGAGGTGACTTTTACGGAAACGGGTGTCAGGGATGTTACGCCTGATTCCGGCAATATCGGCATGCAGCTTGGGGAAGTCATGACCATGGAGGATTGTCTTTATGCAATGATCATCTATTCTGCCAACGAAGTGTCTGCCCAGATTGCAGAGCATGTGGGCGGAACTGAGCAGAATTTTATTGATATGATGAATGAGAGGGCTGCACAGATCGGCTGTACGAATACTCATTTCACCAACGCAAGTGGTCTTCCGGACACGAACCAGTACACAACAGCCAGGGATATGGCGCTGATTTTCCGCGAGGGACTGAATAATGAGATTTATCGGGAAATACTGAATACGCCGACTTATGTGATACCGGCTACGAACAAAAACAGTGAAGAGCGCAAGCTTCACACCCATCATCCCTTGTTTGCTGAGGAATCCGGTCTGTATTATCCGGGCTGTATCGGCGGCAAATCCGGAATGACCAATGATGCGGGGCATACGCTGGTAACAGGTGTGGAACAGAATGGTGTGACATATATTACAGTTGTCCTTCGGGCAGTGGATCTCAGCCAGGCCTGTGTGGACAGCCGCCAGTTATTTGACTATGGTTTTCAGAATTTCCGGAAAGAGGAATATAAAAATGGAAGTGTGATGCTTCCGAATACTATGACAACTGATCAGATTGAAGAAAAAGAAACAGACTCTGAAGACGGAAAGATTTATCAGTTTTATGTATCCGGTCAGCTGATGGGAGCCGCCAGTGTGCCGGAACCCACAGAGGCGCCGGTTCCCACTGTAACGGAGAAAGAACCCCTGGAAGAAGTGGGATCTGCTGATGAAGAACCTCTTTATCAGCAAGAAAGTCTGGCAGAGGAGTCCGGTGTGGAATCGGAAACTGAAAAAAAAACAGGTAAATTAACCCATATGACCAAAATTCTTCTGATCGTTATGGGAGTTATGATCGTGCTGCTTGTGATTCTTCTGGCAGCTCTGCATCACAAAAACAAAAAGAAAAAAAGAAAGAAGAGACGTTAATAAAAGTCGATTGCTGACGCAATCGTCCTGTACAGATAAATACGATAATATAAGGAGGATTTCCATGAAAGGAATTATTCTTGCAGGAGGTTCAGGAACAAGATTATATCCGCTGACAAAAGCGATTTCCAAGCAGATCATGCCGGTCTATGATAAACCTATGATTTACTATCCGCTTTCCACTCTGATGCTGGCGGGTATCCGTGAGATTCTGATCATTTCCACTCCAAGGGACCTGCCGGTATTTGAAGAGCTGCTGGGAGACGGCAGCCAGCTGGGAATGAGATTTGAGTATGCCATTCAGGAAGAACCGAGAGGACTGGCGGATGCGTTTATCATCGGTGCGGACTTTATCGGCGGTGATGCTGTGGCACTGGTGCTGGGGGACAATATTTTTTATGGTCAGAGTTTTTCCAGAGTATTGCAGAATGCGTACAAACGCACAGAAACAGAAAAGGGCGCTACTATTTTTGGTTATTATGTAAGAGATCCGAGAGAATATGGCGTTGTGGAATTTGACGAAGAGGGACATGCTCTTTCGATTGAGGAGAAGCCGGAGCATCCAAAGTCCAATTATGCGGTTCCCGGACTGTATTTTTACGATAATGATGTCGTGGAAATTGCAAGAAATGTGAAGCCGTCCGCAAGAGGCGAGATTGAGATCACCAGTGTGAATAATGAGTATCTAAGAAGAGGGACCTTACGAGTGGAGACTCTCGGAAGAGGATTTGCATGGCTGGATACCGGCAATCATGATTCTCTTCTGGATGCGGCAGATTTTGTATCCGCGTTCCAGAAACGACAGGGACTGTATATTTCCTGCATTGAGGAAATTGCCTACAAACGAGGCTTTATTACAAAGGAACAGCTTGTTGAGCTGGCGCAGCCGCTTTTGAAGACTGCTTACGGACAATATCTGATTGAAGTAGCGGAGGGATTATAAAATGGGTAAGATTACAGTAGAAACATGTGAGATTGAAGGACTGAAGGTCATTACACCAACCGTATTCGGCGATGCCCGCGGTTATTTCATGGAAACCTACAATTACAATGATTTTAAAGAAGCCGGTATTGATGTGGAATTTGTGCAGGACAATCAGTCCAGCTCCCGCTATGGAGTACTTCGCGGTCTTCATTTCCAGATCAATTATCCGCAGGATAAGCTGGTCCGCGTTGTAAACGGTGAAGTCTTTGATGTGGCTGTGGATCTTCGGGAAGGTTCCGCAACTTACGGTAAATGGTTCGGTGTTATTCTTTCCGCAGAAAATAAAAAACAGTTCTTTATCCCGAAAGGATTCGCACATGGATTTCTGGTGCTTTCCGAAAATGCGGAGTTTACCTACAAGTGTTCTGATTTTTATCATCCCAATGATGAAGGCGGCCTGATTTGGAATGACCCGGATATCGGGGTAGAATGGCCTGTTCCGGAAGGTATGGAACTGATTTTTTCAGAGAAAGATCAGAAATGGGGCAGCTTTAAGGAATTCCGGAGATAGGAGAGAGGAATGCTGAAAACGATATTTTCCCTGCCGGCGGATGTATACAAAAACCGCCGGCTGGTTTTCAAACTTGCCAAAAATGACTTTAAGACGAAATATGCCGGTTCTTATCTGGGTATCATCTGGGCGTTTATTCAGCCGATCGTCACGATCCTGGTTTACTGGTTCGTTTTTTCAGTAGGATTTAAGCCCACCATGGACAATGTGGGGGTTCCCTTTGTCCTGTATCTGGTAGCGGGTATTGTGCCATGGTTCTTCTTTCAGGATGCTCTTGTGGGAGGTACCAATGCACTTCTTGAATATAATTATCTTGTAAAAAAAGTCGTTTTCAATATCAGTGTGCTTCCTGTTGTGAAGGTGATCTCCGCACTGTTCGTACACGGCTTTTTCGTGATGTTTACCATAATTTTGTATATGTTTTACGGCCATTATCCGGACCTGTATTATCTGCAGATTCTTTATTACAGTCTGTGTGTGTTTCTGCTGGTGCTGGGACTTTGTTATGCCACCTGTGCGGTGGTGATCTTTTTCAGGGATCTGACCCAGATCATCAATATCGGTCTCCAGGTGGGAGTATGGCTGACCCCGATCATGTGGGTGGCAGAAAATGCTCTGCAGGACCATCCCCTTCTTCAGAAAGTACTGCAGATCAATCCCATGTACTATGTTGTTTCCGGATACAGAGATTCTTTTATCATGAAACACTGGTTCTGGGAACGGCCGTTGTGGACTCTTTATTTCTGGGTGTTTACTATCCTGTGCTTCCTTGGCGGCAACTGGGTATTTAAACGTCTGCGGGTTCATTTTGCGGATGTATTATAATGAGCAATGCTGTTCAGTCGTAAGTGCGATGGGCTGGACAGGCACAGAGAGAGGTTTTTAAGTGGAAAACAAAAAAGTCATTCAGGTTCAGCATTTATCAAAAATGTATAAGCTTTATGATAAACCCTCCGATCGCCTGAAAGAGTCGCTGGGGCTCTCCCGGAAAAAACGTTATAGGGAGCATTATGCACTGCATGATGTGAATTTCGATGTACGGGAAGGAGAATGTGTGGGCATTATCGGGACAAATGGTTCCGGCAAATCCACCATTCTGAAGATTATTACCGGTGTACTGACGCCCACAGAGGGTCAGGTGCTCGTGGACGGAAGGATTTCCGCGCTTCTGGAACTGGGCGCAGGGTTTAATATGGAATATTCCGGTCTGGAAAACGTATATCTCAACGGCACCATGATCGGCTTTTCAAAAGAAGAAATTGATGCCAGGCTGCATGATATCCTGTCTTTTGCGGATATCGGGGATTTTATCCATCAGCCGGTGAAAATGTACTCCAGCGGTATGTTTGTGCGTCTGGCGTTTGCAGTGGCGATCAATATCGATCCGGAGATTCTTATTGTAGATGAGGCACTTTCTGTGGGAGACGTATTTTTTCAGGCGAAATGCTACCATAAATTTGAAGAATTTAAGGCGCAGGGCAAGACCATTCTGTTTGTCAGCCATGATCTGAGCAGTATTTCCAAATACTGCGACAGAGTCATCCTTCTGAATAAAGGACGGATGCTGGACGAAGGCGCGCCCAAGGCCATGGTGGATATGTACAAGCAGCTTCTGGTGCACCAGGATCCTGTGAAACAGACAGAGGGTGCGCAGGATGCACCGGGAATCGAAGAAAACTGGAGGGAAGGTTTCCGTGTAAATCCGGATACACTGGAATACGGAGAAAAACAGGCGGAAATTGTGGACTTTGTGGTTCTGGATTCCAAAGGACGCCAGAGTAATACCATTGATAAGGGAAGCAGCTTCCAGATCAAAATGAAAGTGCATTTTCACGAAAATATCCAGCAGCCGATCATGGCTTATACATTTAAGAATATTCAGGGAACAGAAATCACAGGAACCAACACCATGTATGAGGAGGTTTTTGTGGAACATCCGGATGCGGGAAGAGAATGTGTCGTGACATTTAAGCAGAAAATGGATCTCCAGGGCGGAGAATATTTGCTTTCTTTCGGATGCACCGGATACCGGGAAGGAGAATTTACTGTTTTCCACCGGTTGTATGACGCCTGCAATATTACCGTTGTTTCCACGAAGAATACGGTAGGATTTTTTGATATGAATTCAGAGGTTTCCGTGGAAGAGCCGGAAACAGACAGAAAAGTCACTGTAAAAGAGTAGGAGTGGGGTATGTTGGAAAAAATCGGAAACGTTGAACTGGATTACACGTACTATCCCGGAGAGGATCTGTACAGTGACGGCCCGATCGAAGAAGTGCTTCTGGAAATTGCAAAGAATTATCGGGAAGAAGAATTGAATCAGGTGATCGCAGAGAGGAAAGACTGGTCCGTGCTGTATCATTTTTCCCACGTGAGGCAGAATATACTGGAATGGCTGCCCATAGGAAAAGAAGAGCATGTACTGGAAATCGGTTCCGGATGCGGCGCCATCACAGGTGCGCTGGCGAGAAAAGCCAAAGATGTGACCTGTATAGAATTGTCAAAAATGCGCAGTACCATTAATGCCTACCGGAACCGGGATCATGATAATATCCGGATACTGGTGGGAAATTTCCAGGACATCGAAAAGAATCTGGAACAGACATTTGACTATATCACGCTGATCGGCGTGTTTGAATATTCCGAAGGATATATCGGGACAAAAGAGCCTTATACAGAAATGATCCGCCGTATTTCCGCACATCTGAAACCGGGCGGAAAACTGGTGATCGCTATTGAAAACCGCCTTGGTCTGAAATACTGGGCAGGCTGTACAGAGGATCATGTCGGCACGTATTTTGAAGGAATTGAGGGATATCCAAATACCACGGGAGTAAAAACTTTTTCCCGTAAAGAATTAAAGGATATCATTGAAAGTGCAGGAAACTTTGAAACGAAGTTTTATTATCCCTACCCGGATTATAAATTCCCCATGGCTATTTATTCTGATGAGTATCTGCCAAAGAAGGGCGAGCTTCGGGATAATTTCTGCAATTTTGACAGAGAGAGGATGCAGCTCTTTGACGAGCCGAGAGTATATGATACTCTTGTCGACAGCGGACTGTTTCCGGAGTTTTCCAATTCATTTCTGGTGCTTGCAGAAAGGAAGGAGTAAGGATGGCAGAGATTATTTTTTCAAAATATTCCAATGAGAGAAGCCGCAAATTCGCCATCCGTACAGATATTCTGCAGGATGGCCAGGAGCGTTTTGTGAGAAAAACGGCTCTTTATCAGGAAGGAAGAGATCATGTAAACAAATTGCTTTCCTGGTATGAAAAACTGGAAGAGTTGTATCGGACGGTTTCCCTTTCCTGCAACCGGTGTACAGCTGATGAAACCGGCGTGCGCCTGGAATATCTGGAAGGAAGGACACTGGAGGAAGTTCTGGATGAACTTCTGGAAAAGGGAATGGTGGAGGAAGCAAGAGAAACATTTGTGAAGTACCTTTCCTGCGTAAAAACGATTTTTGACAGAGCGCCCTTCCAAAAGACAGAGGAATTCTGCCGGGTGTTTGGAGACGAGGCACTTCCGGATGGCCTAACCGGTGCACCGGTCACAAATATCGATATGGTATGCGGCAATCTTGTGCTGACGAAACCGGCATCTGTATCGGGTATAGAAAGTGGCAATTGGGATACATCAAGTGGCAATCTGGACGTGATCGCTTCAGTACTGGATTATGAATGGACATTTGACTTTCCTGTTCCCTGTCAGTATGTGCTGTACCGCATTATTCATTATTATACAGATACGCATAAAGTCCGGAGCGTTCTCGGCTCTGAGAAGCTGTGCGGGGAATTTGGCATTACCATGGAACAGATCCGTGCTTTTGAACAGATGGAGCTGCATTTTCAGGAGTATATCACGGGCAGTCATGTGCCTATGCGTGAAATGTTCCGTTATATCACGCCGGGGGTTAATACCGTGCAGACGATCAACAGCGGACAGCTTCAGGTATTCTTTTCTTATGGAAACAGCTACAGGGAGGAACACTCTGTTACCCTTCCCATGGAGAGCGGAGAAGCGGAGCACACCATCGGGATTCCCAAGGGATGTACTCATGTCCGCATTGATCCGGGAGAACAGGCTTGTGCAGTTCATATCAGGGAACTGACCATGGACGGACATAAGCCTTCCCTGGATACCTGCGTAATTCCTGACGGTGTACAGACAGGAGACTGGATCTACATTGCAAAAGAAGACCCGAATGTGGCGGAAATTCCGGTAGCCGCCGAAACAAGAGAAATGAAAATTTCTGTTAAGACCTATGGGGCTTCGAAAGAACTGATGAAGCAGGTTGTAAAGCTGGCTGAGGAAAACCGGGAACTGCAGAGCAAAGTGGAACAGCAGAGCCGGCTGATCAACGATATGAAAAATACGAAAGTCTGGAAAATGTATCAGAAATACCGGAATATGGCAGAGAGGAAAAAATAACATGGATGACCGCATTGTAGTATTGGATACCTGTGATTATGAGCTGAATAAGAATGGTACCTGCGTCTTGCGGGGATGGATGTATGTGGATTATGAGGATGAGCCTTCGGTACAGGTGCGTGCAGATCATATTCCTCTGGAATGCAGCATGGCCCGTCATGTAAGACGTGATGTGACTGCAGCCAGGACAGATCTGCACTTTGAGGATGACAATGTGGGATTTGAAATCCGTATTCCCAATCTGGAACAGGTATTTTCTCTGGCGGATTCTCTGCGCGTGCGCATCTGCTGCGGACGCGAGACAATTCCGGTCATCCAGAAGGAGATGAAGGAGGTACGGGAAGAATATTACCGGTCCACTATCCGCTACAATATTGAAATACTGGAACGCAGTCTCGATCAGGTTCATATCCAGGGATGGTGCATCAATCAGTGCGGAGAACTGGAAACAGAATTTCTGGATGAAAACGGAAATCCGATACCGGATGTGAAATGGAATGATGTGCGCCGGGCGGATCTGCAGGAGCATTTTCAGGTACCGCTGGAAAAATGCCATGGTTTTTCCATTGATATTCCAAGAAACAGGATCCGTGGGAAAAAGCTTCGTTTCTGCTTCCGCAATCCGGTGGCTTCCAGAGAGGAAGTCATCGATATGTATAAATTCGACAGGGACAATACCAGAATTGTCCGTGTGATGAAGACTCTTGGCAGAACAAATAAAGACAGGAATCTGGAAATCCTCAGGGGAGAGGGGATTCGTGGATTCCTGGATTTCGTGATGGAGGAATCCAATAGTTATACACAGTCCTATGCTTATTATGAGAAGAAACATCGCCCCACCAGAAGAGAGCTGGTGAGACAGGCAGGAACAAAATTTGAAAATCCTCCCCTGTTCAGCATCGTGGTTCCGTTGTTCCACACGCCTCTTCCTTATCTGAAGATACTTGTGGATTCCGTCATTGCTCAGAGCTATGGCAGATGGGAGCTGTGTCTTGCGGACGGCAGCAGTGATGATGCGATCGGGGAATATCTGAACGAGAACTATGGGAAAGAGCCACGTATCCGCTATCAGCATCTGAATGAAAATACAGGTATTTCCGGCAATACCAATGCGGCAATTGCCATGGCAGAAGGTGATTATATCATATTTGCGGATCATGACGATGTGATTGCACCCGACGCGCTGTACCTTGCAGCGTGCACAGTCCGGGATTATCCTGATACGGAGATGATCTATACAGATGAGGACCTGATCGATGAGAATGGCAGAAGTATTTATCCGCATTTTAAACCGGATTTTAATATCGATTATCTGCGCTGCATCAATTATATCTGTCATCTTGTAGTGATCAGGAGAAGCCTGCTGGACCGTGTGGGCGGACTGCGTGCGGAATTTGACGGAGCACAGGATTATGATTTTCTTCTGCGCTGTGTGGAACAGACAGATAAGATCCGGCATATCCCCAGGGTCCTTTATCACTGGCGCAGCCATGAAGGCTCGACGGCAGGCAACCAGGACAGCAAACAATATGCTGTGGATGCCGGTGCCGGAGCACTTATGGAACATTATCAGCGCCTGGGGATGGAAGCGGAAGTAGAATTTACAGGGATTTTCATTGTATACCGCACAAGGTTCAAAGTGCAGGGAAGCCCGAAAGTTTCCATTTTGATACCGAATAAAGATCACAGGGATGATCTGGAAAAATGTATTTCCTCAATTCAGGAAAAGAGCACCTGGGAAAATGTGGAGATCATCATTATAGAAAACAACAGCGAACTTGCGGAAACCTTCGATTACTATGAAAAGCTGAGGAAACGGTATTCCAATGTCAAAGTGGTGACTTATGAGGGGGATTTCAACTACTCCGCGATCAACAATTATGGTGCCGGTTTTGCGGAGGGTGAATATCTGCTGCTTCTGAATAATGACACGGAAGTGATCACACCTGACTGGCTGGAACGGATGCTGGGCTACTGTCAGAGAGAAGATGTGGCCATTGTAGGCGCGAAACTTTTTTATCCGGATGATACGGTACAGCATGCGGGAGTCGTTGTGGGAATCGGCGGATTTGCCGGCCACATTCTGTCCGGAAGCGGCAAAAATGCCACCGGATATATGGGAAGACTCAAAACAGCACAGGATATCAGTGCAGTTACAGGTGCCTGTCTGATGGTTAAGAGAACGGTTTTTGACGCGCTTCACGGACTGGATGAGGGATTCGGTGTGGCGCTGAATGACGTGGATTTTTGTCTGAGAGCCCGGGAACTGGGGAAATTTGTGGTTTTCCAGCCGGATGCGCAGCTTTATCATTATGAATCCAAATCCAGAGGGCTTGAGACAACGTCACAGAAGCAGGAACGTTTTCAGCGGGAAATCGACAGATTCCTGGAAAGATATGAGGAGCTTCTCAAAGACGGTGATCCTTATTACAATCCCAATTTAAGCCTGATGACGGCAGACTGCTCTCTTCGGAAATCCCATGAGCATGTGAAAGGAAAAAGCAAAGCATGAGACAGCAATTATACGAGGTGGAAAAAGAACGGTTTTATCTGAATGATCCGTGTAAATATTCTATTTGCGGAGTCCTTCCCCTGGAGGACTCCATTGAAGCTTATCTGGACGGAACTCCTCTGGAAGCATCCCTGGATGAGAAAGTCGCAAGAAGCGCCATGGAGCGTTTTCAGGACGGAGAGCTGATCGGAGGACATCGCGTGGAGGCTCTGGTGACTCTTCCGGAGAATCTGGAAGGCTTCAGGAAATTGGAGGTATTTGCCGTTTCTGAAGGCAAAAAAGAATCCTGGTTCCGGATCAATGTGAAAGAACTTCAAAAGCGCAGAGGCAGGCCGCAGTATTATATCGAAGAAGAAAAAGTGGACCGTAAGGCAGGCGTTGCAAGCATTTACGGATGGGCTGCCGCGCCTTCTCACGTAACTGTAAAGTTATTTGATGAGAATAAACAGCCCATCGACTGCCGTATCCAGAAAATGAGCAGAAAAGATGTTGTGGATATGTTTTATGAATGTCCGGTGGAAGAGGAGTGCGGATTTTTTGCAGAGCTGCAGAATATCCACGGCAGATATCTTTACGTTGTGATGCGTGCAAAAGACGGCAGCAAATCTGTTCATAAAATGGGTCTTGGTGCCGGGGAAATTCTGGCAGGAAAAGCACGCAAATATCAGAAAAGGGGTATGGATTATTTAAGAGCCCACGGGATCAAGGCGCTGGCCGTGAAGAGCGCGCGCAAAGCAGCCGGGATGCGTAACCGCCCTGTAGAGTACAGCAAATGGCTTCCAAAACATCTCCCCAGTGCTTCGGAGCTGGAGAAACAGAGAAAAACAGTGTTTGAGTATTCTCCCAAAATCAGTATCGTGGTTCCGCTCTATAAAACGAAGCCGGAATACCTGGATCAGCTGGTTACATCCATAAAAAAACAGACGTATTCCAACTGGGAATTGTGCTTTTCTGACGGAAGCGGCGCAGATTCTCCTCTTAAAGAGCTTCTGGAGAAATATCAGAATCAGGATCCGCGCATCAAAGTGATCTCTCACGATACTCCGCTTCGGATCGCGGAAAACACCAATGCGGCAATCCAGATCGCTACCGGTGATTACATTGCTTTCGGAGATCATGACGATGTACTGACAGCCGATGCCTTTTTTGAGTGCGTCAGAGCCATAAACAATGACCCGGAGATCGAAGTGCTGTATTCTGATGAGGACAAGATGTCTTTCCAGGGTGATAAATTTTTCCTTCCGCATTTCAAACCGGATTTTAACCTGGATCTGCTCTGTACCGTGAATTATATCTGCCATCTGTTTGTGGCAAAAAAAGAACTGGTGGATCGCGTAGGACTGCTGAGACCGGAATTTGACGGTGCGCAGGATTATGACTTTATTTTCCGCTGCGTGGAGGCGACAAGTCATATTTATCATATTCCGAGAATCCTATATCACTGGAGAAGCCATCAGGACTCCACGGCTGAGAACCCCGAGAGCAAGCTGTATGCATTTGACGCAGGACAGAGGGCGGTTCAGGCGCATTTTGACCGTATTGGTGTGAAGGCGGAAGTGTATCCGGGAGAATTCCTTGGATTGTACCGCACGAGGTATATCAGAGATTATGATCCGCTGATTTCGATCCTGATTCCGAATAAGGATCATATAGAGGATCTGGAACGGTGTATTTCCTCTATTGAAGAGAAGTCCAGTTACAAAAATTATGAATATATCATCATTGAAAATAACAGTACAGAGGAAAGGACTTTTGCTTACTATAAAGAACTGGAGGAAAAGAATCCCAAAGTTCATGTAGTTTACTGGGAAGGCCCGTTCAATTATTCCGAGATCAATAATTTCGGAGCTTCTTATGCAAAGGGTGAATATCTGCTGCTTCTGAATAATGATACGGAAGTGATCAATGCAGACTGGCTGGAAGAACTGCTCGGTTACTGTATGCGTCCGGATGTGGGAATCGTGGGCGCAAGGCTTTACTACGAAGATGATACGATTCAGCATGCAGGTGTGGTCCTGGGCTTCGGCGGGATTGCCGGACACTGTTTTGTTCAGCAGCCGAGAGGCAATACAGGCTATTGCCACAGAATCATCTGCGCGCAGGATTACAGTGCTGTGACGGCTGCGTGCATGATGGTAAAGAAAACCGTATTTGATCAGGTGGGGGGATTAAGCTCTGATCTGGCAGTGGCATTTAATGATATTGATTTTTGTCTGAAAGTCAGAGAGGCAGGGTATCTGGTGGTTTACAACCCTTATGTGGAGCTGTATCATTACGAGTCCAAGTCAAGGGGACTGGAAGATACTCCGGAGAAAAAAGAACGTTTCGGCAGGGAGATTGCTACACTGGAATCGCATTGGCCGGATATTTTCACTAAACTGGATCCGTATTATAATCCAAATCTGACATTGCGCAGTCAGGATTTTTCCCTGAAAAGATTGTAGCAGAACGCAACTATTCATAGGAGATATTCCAGGAATAAAAATATGAATTGATCGCACTGAGCTTTGTGCGAAACCTGAAAGTGAGGAAGAGAATATGCGAGTACTGGTAACCGGAGTCAAGGGACAGCTTGGGCATGATGTGATGAATGAGCTTGCAAAACGCGGCTATGAAGGCATTGGTGTGGATGTTGAGGAAATGGATATCACGGATGCCGCAGCAGTGGAACGTGTCATGCGTGAGGCACATGCGGACAAAGTTGTGCACTGCGCAGCATGGACGGCTGTGGATGCGGCGGAGGACCAGGTGGATCTCTGCCGCAAAGTCAACGCCCTTGGCACAGAAAACATTGCAAAAATGTGCAGAGAACTGGATCTGCCCATGATTTATCTGAGTACAGATTATGTGTTTGACGGCGAAGGCACCAGACCGTGGGAGCCGGACGATGAGCGTCATCCATTAAATGTCTACGGTCAGACAAAATATGAAGGTGAGCTTGCTGTAGAAAAATACCTGGAAAAATACTTTATCGTCCGTATTGCGTGGGTATTTGGCGTCAATGGCAAGAATTTCATCAAGACAATGCTGAAACTGAGTGAAACTCACGATACACTTACGGTTGTGGATGATCAGGTGGGCTCTCCCACATATACGTATGATCTTGCGCGGCTTCTGGTTGATATGCTGGAAACAGAAAAATACGGCCGTTATCATGCGACCAATGAGGGACTCTGCTCCTGGTATGAATTTGCGCAGGAGATTTTCCGCCAGGCCGGGAAAAATGTGACGGTGCTTCCGGTATCCAGTGAGGAATATCCGGCGAAGGCAAAACGTCCGCACAACAGCCGCATGAATAAAGATAAACTGGAGGAGATGGGATTTGAACGTCTGCCGTCATGGCAGGATGCTCTGTCCCGCTATTTGAAGGAGATTATGTAATTAGCTATGAAAAAAATGTTTACGAAAGAGAGAGCTCCGGAATGGGTAATGATTGCCCTTGTATTTCTTCTGGTTCTGATATGGTCTCTCACTGCTCCAAAAGCAGGCGGTCCGGATGAACCCATGCGTTATGATGTGGCAAAATATCTCTATGAACATCCGGGAAAGCTTCCGCATGGGGAAGATGAAGCTATCCGTAATGCAACCTGGGGGATTTCCTATGCATTCTACCCGATTCTGTCTTACATGGTATCTGCCATATTTATGTGGATCGCAGGGATTTTCAGTACTTCTGAAATGGTACTCCTTCATGCGGCGCGTCTGGCAGATGTAATGTTCATCACGATAGCAGCCTGGTTTGTTCTGCAGGGAGGCAGGAAGCTGTTTGGCAGGGAAAAGGGACTGTTTTTCAGCAGTCTGGTGATTTTTATGCCGGGATTCCTGTATATGGGCACATATGTAAATACGGATTCTCTTGCATTGATGGCGGCGGCAGTTATTCTCTATGCATGGGTGAGTTATCTGGAGGAAGGATGGACATGGAAAAACTGCGTTTTGCTTGCTGTGGGAATGGCTATTTGTTTTTTATCGTACTATAATGCTTATGGATGGATCTTATGGAGTTTTTTCTTCTTCTGTCTGACAGTCCTTCTGTGTTCAGAAGAGCCGGTGAGAGGACGTTGGAGATTTCTGTTTTCCAGAGGACTTGTCATTGCAGGAATTACGATCCTGCTGGCAGGATGGTGGTTTGTCCGGAATTATATTATTTATGACGGAGATATCCTGGGAAGAAATGCCAGCACGCTGTGCGCGGAATTGTATGCAATGGATGCTTATAAACCCTCTGTCCATGTGACTCCTGCAAAGCTTGGATGGAGCCTGAAAGAGTTTTTCCTCTATCAGGATCCGGGATGGCCGCATAACTGGGTGATCATGGTGATGGTAAGCTTTATCGGCGTATTTGGCAGGTTTAATATCTATATGCCGGAAACGGCAAGCAAGATTTATATTTTGTTTTTGTTTGTGGGTGTTCTTGGCATGTTTTTTATGATCCGGGAGTTCTGCTGGCACAAAAGAAGCGTTTCAGTTGAGAAAAAACTGGTGAATGGAGAAAAAGTAAAGATCAAGACAATCCGCTGTTCCCGTGAATGGAGCAAAAAAGGGATTTTTAATCTGATGATGCTGGCGTCCCTGATTACTCCGGTTCTGCTGTTTATTGACTATGCGTATTTTAATGATAATCAGGCACAGGGAAGATATGTCATGTCCGCGTTGTATCCGCTGATGTATTTCGCAGTATGCGGATACGAAAAACTTCTGGCCCGGTTTGTGAAAAAAGAGCAGGTTCGGATGTGGTTTTATCGGATCGCATCAGGATTGTGGATTCTGGGAGCCGTGCTGGTTTATCTGCTGGTGATCGTACCGGCATATGCGGCATGAATATCCGGTTTCAGACCAGCAAATAAAGCAGATAAATTCCCGGGATTTTAAGGGATTTATCTGCTTTTTATATGCTTAAGACAGGAGCTGCAGATTTTTAGTGATTCAGTGATATTTTCTGCATGTGAAATAGGTGTCAGGATTTTGCAATTTTTATGATCCAGAGAATGAGAAGCAGGAGCAGAAATGCCCCGACACCTCCGATTACATAATAGGGAACCATTGTTTTCGTCTCTGATAATTTACGGGCAGCATCCATATTTTCCTGACCTTTTGTGAGAAGACTGTTATCCTGTTCTTCAGATGGCATGACTATGGCTGTTCCGATGGCAGTTCCGCCGTAATAATAGGTGCGGTTCAGATTGCCGTCATCCGCAGGCGTGTCTTCCGTTGTTATTTCGCTTTCGGAAACTCCGGCAGGGGCCACCACTATTCCTCCGGAAATGAGGTTAAAGTCAGTGTCGCCTATATCAAGAAGCTGGAAATTGTTGAATCCGTAATCCAGAATGGAGACGGCTTCCGCAGCAGTTGTACCCTGTGCTCCCTGGAAAACCACTGCGATCAGAGTCATGCCGCCGCGTGAAGCAGCGCAGGCAATCGTGCTGCCGGATGCTTCCGTATAACCTTCTTTGCCTCCAAGACAGCCTTTATAATAGGAGGCGCTGCCGTTGGTGATCATGGAGAAATTGTTGGTCAGTACACGGGAACCGCCGGAAACATTGGTTGCCGGTATGGTATAGGATGCAGTGGATGCGATGGTACGGAAACTTTCATTGCTGCTGGCGGCTTCCATGATGAGAGCCATGTCGTGGGCGGTAGTGTGCTGATTTTCGTCCGGAAGTCCGGTAGGATTTGTGAATACGGTATTCGTACATCCAAGCTCCTGAGCTCGTGTATTCATCATCTGGACAAAAGCATCAACGGAACCGCCGATGTGCTCAGCCACCTGAAGCGCAATATCATTGGCAGATGCAAGCATGATCGCATAGAGGCACTGTTCCATGGTAAATGCCTCATCAAGCTGAGAGGAGATGCTGGCACCGCCGTCTGTCACACCGGAAACACCGGTCTGTGTCATGGTGACAGTATCGCTGAGCTGGCTGTTCTCCAGAGCAAGCAATGTTGTCATAATTTTTACAGTACTGCCGGGATACAGGATCTGATCCATATTTTTGGCATAAAGGATCGTGTCATTGGAAGCTTCCATGACCACTGCGGCAGTTGAACTGATATCCGTGCCCTGCGGCCATCCGGGGATAGAATTGGTGGAAACTGCCGTACCTGTATCCTGCGCAGCAGCATCCTGTGGGGTCTCTTCTGCGGCCGGAACCGGTGTCTGAAAAAGCAAAGAAGCGGAAATTCCCAAAGCCAGAAGGCCTGCAGTCAATTTTTTGATTTTCATGATAAATAGATTCTCCTGTTTCTGTTCAAACTAATTAATAAAATAACATGTAAATCCGGAGGATTTGTATTTATGAAATTACATATTACTATTTACTGGAAATGGCAACATGATTGGTTACTGTTCACTCCGTTCATAGTAACCGGTAATGCTTCTGCTAGTATAACACATTTATTCCCTTTCTTGCAAAAAATATAGTAAAATGTTAAAATAAATCTGTATCTGTGCCGCTGTCGGGCGGATACAGGTAAAACTATTATAAACAAAAACACTGAGGATTGGTAAATGAGCAAAAATCGAAGCCTGATCGGAAAAATACAATGGGGGCGTATGATTAAAAAAATGTCTCCCTATACAATAAAAAAAGGTCTTCTTTACCTGAGGCATTATGGCCCGAAGGAATTCTGGATCCGTCTTCATGAGAGATTTGAGCCGGAGGAGGTTCCCTATGGTCCCTGGTATGAGGCATATGTGCCGGATGAAAAGACACTGGAAGCGCAGAGAAGACATCAGTTTTCGGATGCCCCGCTGATCAGTATTGCAGTTCCTGCTTACAGAACTCCGCCGCAGTTTTTAAGAGATATGATCGATTCTCTTCTGGCACAGACATACGGAAACTGGGAACTGTGTATAGCCAATGGAAGTCCGGATGATCAGGAGATGAACAGAATACTGGAAGAATACGGAAAAAGAGATGTCCGTGTGCGCTATGAGAATCTCACGGAGAATCTTGGAATTGCCGAAAATACAAATGCAGCGCTTGCCATGGCGCGGGGAGAATTTGTGGGGCTTCTGGATCATGATGATCTTCTGGCACCCAATGCACTCTATGAGATTGTTCTTGCTCTTGAGAAGAATCCGGAAGCGGATGCAGTCTATACAGATGAAGATAAAGTTACCATGAATCTTGAGGAACATTTTCAGCCTCATCTGAAGCCGGATTTTAATCTGGATCTTCTCCGGTCCAATAACTATATCTGCCATTTCTTTGCGGTAAGAAAGTCCGTAATAGAAAAAGCCGGTGGTTTTTGCCGGGAATTTGACGGTGCACAGGATTATGATTTTATATTCCGCTGTGTGGAAAATTCACGAAAAGTGGCGCATGTACCGGAAATTCTGTATCACTGGAGAACTCACAAAGCATCTACCGCAGATAATCCTGCAAGCAAAATGTATGCTTATGACGCAGGCAAACGTGCAATAGAAGCGCATCTGAAGCGCACCGGAACAGAAGGAATTGTCAGCCACACGCCCGATCTTGGCTTTTACCGTGTGAAATATCCGGTACAGGGAGAGCCGATGATTTCTATTATCATTCCCAACAAAGATCAGAAAGAATCACTGGAGTCCTGCCTGAAATCCATACGTGAAAAGACAGGATATAAGAATTACGAGATCATTATCATTGAAAATAACAGTACATCTGACGAAATATTCCATTATTATAAAGAATTATCAGCGGATCCGCAGATACGTCTTCTCCGCTGGAAAAAGGAATTTAACTATTCTGCCATTAACAATTATGGAGCCCGTATGGCGAAGGGAGAGTACCTGCTTTTCCTGAACAATGATGTGACCGTGATCACGGACGGATGGATGGAAGAAATGCTTGGCGTCTGTCAGCGTCCGGAGGTCGGAGCAGTGGGCGTGAAGCTGATTTATCCGGATAATACCATTCAGCATGCCGGATGTGTTGTGGGTTTAGGCGGCATTGCCGGACATATGTTTACGGATATGCCGGCTGACAGGACAGGATATCTTCATAAGGCATCGATTCTGCAGGATATGAGTGCTGTGACGGCAGCCTGCATGATGATGAAGAAATCTGTTTTTGAAAAAGCCGGCGGCTTTACGGAGGAACTTGCAGTGGCATTCAATGATGTTGATCTCTGCCTGAAAACCAGGCAGGCCGGATACCTCATCGTTTATGACCCTTATGCACGGCTCTGGCATATGGAATCCAAATCCCGTGGAGCGGAAGACAGTAAAGAAAAGGTGCGCCGCTTCCAGACAGAAATTGAATATATGAGAAGTCACTGGATCGATATCCTGAAAAACGGCGATCCATATTACAATAAGAATCTTTCTCTGACAAAATGGAATTATTCCCTTCGGCCATTGCCGGGTATGGGAGAGAAGATAAAAGATGCAGAGTAACTGTTCATCGGGTAATATACTGTGAATGTACTGCTGCAGCTGTAAAACAGAATGATTACGGATAAGGAGAAACAATGGAGGAAGTATCGGTCGTAATTCCAAATTATAACGGAATTGCCTATCTGGATGGTGTTTTGAGTACTCTGGAGAGGCAGACGATGAAAAACTATGAGGTAATTGTGGTGGACAATGGTTCCACTGACGGGAGCAGTTCTTTTGTCATGGCCAATTACCCCTGGGTACATTTGATAGAACTGCCGGATAATTTCGGATTCTGCAGGGCAGTAAATGAGGGGATACGGGCATCCCGTGCACCCTATGTACTGCTTTTGAATAATGATACAGAAGTTTCTGAGGATTTTCTGGAAGAAATGGCATCAGCCATCCGCAGACATAAAAAAGCATTTTCCTGCGCTGCAAAGATGGTACAGTTCCATGACCGGGACAAGCTGGATGATGCCGGCAATTATTACTGTGCTCTCGGGTGGTCTTATGCTAGGGGCAAAGGAAAAGATATCTGCGCTTACGAAAAAGAAGAGCAGATCTTTGCCGCATGCGGCGGTGCTGCCATATACAGACGAAAAATTTTCGATAAAATCGGTCTTTTTGATGAAGAACATTTTGCCTATCTGGAAGATACGGATATCGGTTATCGTGCCAGGATTTACGGGTATGAGAACTGGTATGCGCCGAAAGCACTGGTTTATCATGTGGGCAGCGGAACCACCGGATCTCGGTATAATCATTTTAAAACCCGTTATTCTTCCAGAAATAATGTTTATCTGATTTATAAAAATATGCCGTTTCTGCAGATACTGCTTAATCTGCCTTTTCTTGCGGCGGGATTTGGCATAAAGTTTTTATTCTTTTTGCTTAAGGGTATGGGACGGGAGTATCTGGCAGGTATCAAAAATGGTTTTCAGATCAGCAGGAAGGGGCGGAAAGTACCGTTTTCTCTTAAGAATCTGCCAAATTACTGCAGGATACAGGTAGAACTCTGGCTGAATATCATCCGTCGTTTTCTTATGCTTTAGTACAGTGAATAATAAATAACCAGCCATATCACTTGCCTGATTTTTCACTGTACTAGGGAGTTTTTTTCGGATTCTGATACGATAATCCGGAAGAAAAAAGGACTTTTATAGAAATTTTATTAAAATGCGAAAAAGATATTGTTGCTTTTAACCCCCATCTATTATAATATAAGGGTTATGAAATAGATTGAGGTGTCAAAATTGATTAAAGACAATCAGAAGAATTTCAGCCGTCTGCATGTGCTGATTGATGCCGTTGTAATTGCTGTTTCATATTTGTGCGCATGGACGATCCGCTTTGTCGGACCATTTTCCGCGTCTGCGGTGCGCAGCAGGAGCTTTGAACAGTATATGTTCCTGCTGGTGTTTATGATTCCTTTATATCTGATTCTGTACCATGCGTTTACACTGTATACACCTTTGCATATGCAGGGCAGAAGGCTTGTACTGTCTAATGTGGTCAAAGCCAATACACTTGGTCTCCTCATTGTTATTACCGCGCTGTATGTGGTACGAGAGGGGAATTTATCCCGTACGACTTTTGTGATCTTTTATATTATCAACATCTGCCTTGAATGGGGCGTGAGGATGCTGATCTTTAAGATACTGAGAGATATGCGCAGAAAAGGCCGTTATCAGAAACAGATGATTCTGGTGGGCTACAGCCGCGCGGCGGAGGAATACATTGACCGGATCCAGCAGAATCCTCAGTGGGGGTATGTGATCCGGGGAATTCTGGATGATAATGTACCTGCCGGAACCGTATACAATGGTGTAAAAGTTATTGGAAGAATTGCCAATCTGATGGTTATCCTTCCTGCGAACAGACTTGATGAGATTGCAATTACACTTGGGCTGAGTGAATACTATCGTCTGGAAGAAATCGTAGCGCTCTGTGAAAAATCAGGTGTTCATACAAAATTCATTCCGGATTACAATAAAATCATTCCTACCAAGCCGTATACAGAGGATATTCTGGGGCTTCCGGTAATCAATATACGATATGTACCGCTGAGTAATACCTTTAATGCACTGGTGAAGCGGATCATGGACATTTTCGGTTCTATTGCGGCGATCATTATTTCTTCGCCTCTGATGCTCCTGATATGTCTTCTGATTAAGATTTCTTCTCCGGGTCCGCTTATTTACAAGCAGGAACGGGTGGGCCTTCACAACAAGACTTTTTGGATGTATAAGTTCCGCTCTATGGAAATTCAGCCGGAGGATCAGGAAAAAAAGGCATGGACGGTCAAAAATGATCCGAGGGTGACTCCCATTGGCAGATTTATGCGCCATACCAGTATTGATGAGCTGCCGCAGCTGTTTAATATCCTGAAAGGTGATATGAGTCTTGTTGGTCCCAGACCGGAACGTCCGTTTTTTGTTGAGAAATTCCGGGAGGAGATACCACGATATATGGTAAAGCATCAGGTAAGGCCGGGACTTACCGGCTGGGCACAGGTCAACGGATACAGGGGAGATACTTCGATTCGCAAGAGAATTGACTGTGATCTGTATTATATTGAGAACTGGACCATCGGTTTTGATATCAAGATATTGTTCCTGACGTTTTTCAAAGGTTTTATTAATAAGAATGCATATTAGATAAGGGGAAGAGATATGTCAAGACGAGGGAAAAAGAGAATTCTGTTTTTTCTTGAAATAATTGTTTTGCTGTTGTTTATCGGCGGTCTTTTTGTGTATGGACAGATCACCTCCAGACTGAACAAGATCGAGCAGCCGGTTCTGAATGAAGAGAAGATCGAAGTGAATCCGGAAGTAATGAAGGCAGAGCAGACAACACTGACCGGTTATACGACTTATGCGCTGTTTGGTATTGACAAACGTACCAAGAATGCCAATTATACCGGGGAGAACAGTGATACGATCATTATAGCCAGTGTGAATAATGATACAAAAGAAGTGAAGCTGGTCTCTGTTTACCGGGATACTTTGCTGAATGTAGGGAATGATACTTATTCCAAGGCTAATGCAGCCTATGCTTTCGGCGGAGCGGAGCAGGCGATCTCCATGCTGAATACAAATCTGGATCTTAATATCAGAGATTATGCGACGATTGATTTTAATGCTCTGACCGCAGCGGCGGATGCTCTCGGAGGACTGGATATGCCGCTTTCTTATGCGGAAATCGTGCATATGAACAGTTACTGCAAGGAAGTATCTGAAGAAACAGGAAAAACTTACACACCGATAGAAGAGCTTGAGACACCGCCGGAAGATCAGGAGGCTATTTACGGCACTTATCATTTAAATGGCGTACAGGTAACATCTTACTGCCGTATCCGTTATACTGCAAGCCTGGATATGGGACGTACGGAACGTCAGAGACGTGTGCTCCAGATGCTGGTGGACAAGGCAAAACAGGCAGGCCTGACATCCATCTTCAACCTGATGGATGAAGTTTTTCCAATGGTCACCACTTCTCTTTCGAAGACAGAGATTCTCCAGCTGATACCGTCTGTCATCGGATACAGTATGGATAAGACGACCGGATTTCCACAGAATTTTAAATTTGCAGATATTAGTAACGGAAGTGTGATCGTACCGACTTCCCTGATTTCCAATGTGGAGGAACTCCATAAGTTTCTGTATGGAGATGATACAGATTATACGCCGTCTCCAACGGTTGCCACGTACAGTAACCGGATTGATGAGATTGTAGCTAATGGAGGTGAAGGCGCTTCTATCACAGAGATTCCGGAAGAACCGGAGATCAGCTACGAGACAGATTACGACACCAGTTATGATACGGATTATGATTATAACTACGATTACAGTGACGGCAGCACAGATTATAATTATGACAATGATTATAATGATGATTACAGTAATGATTATGGCGGAGATGCCGGCAGTGATTATGGCGGAGATACCGGCGGTGATTACAGCGGTGATTATGGCGGAGATACCGGCGGTGATTATGGTGGAGATACCGGCGGAGATACCGGCGGAGATTACAGCGATGGTACCGGCAGCGATTATGAAGGTGATGACACTGCCTATTATGAATCCGATTCGGAACAATACTCCGAAGAATAATATGATACCAGGGTCAAAAGGTCATGTGTTTCATGCTTGCATGAAAAAACATGACTTTGGGACCCGCAAAAACATGAGAAAGTAACCCGAATAGGACGGATTTCGAATGTTTTTAGGATTTCGGGAGCACAAAGTGCGGAGAAATCCGTGTATCAGAGGGGTCAAAATATCTTTTGACCCCATCATCATAATATCTGAAACACAGGAATTATGAACCATCCCTGCAGGGAATGCAGGGATGGTTTTTTCAAAAATCAAGGAAGGAAATTATGGAAAAAACGAGAGTAGATGTAATTATTCCCACATATCGCCCGGGAAAAGAATTTCACAATATCCTTAAAAGACTGACAAAACAGAGTTTTCGTGTGAACAGGATTATTGTCATGAATACGGAAGAGAAATACTGGAACAGGAGCTGGGAAGCAGAGTTTCCTCTTTTGGAAGTTCATCACCTGAAAAAAGCAGAGTTTGATCATGGAGGTACACGAAGGACAGCAGCAAAGCTTTCAGACGGAGAGATCATGGTATTTATGACGCAGGATGCAATCCCCGGGGATCCGAAGCTGATCGAAAATCTTATGCGTGCTTTTGACCGTGAGGATGTTGGAGCTGCTTATGCGAGACAGCTTCCGGCTCCGGACTGTAATTTTCTGGAACGTTATACGCGATCTTTTAATTATCCGGAGGAGTCTTTTGTGAAAACAGCAGCGGATCTGCCGCGTCTGGGAATTAAGACATTTTTCTGCTCTGATACCTGTGCCGCATACAGGAAAAGTGTTTACGAAAAAATGGGCGGATTTGTGGAGAAGACAATTTTTAATGAGGACATGATCATGGCGGGCCGGATGATACAGAGCGGATATGGAATTGCGTATACTGCGGATGCCCGTGTGATTCATTCTCATAACTATTCAGCTCTGACGCAGTTTCACCGCAATTTTGATCTTGGAGTTTCTCAGGCGGAACATCCGGAGATTTTCCAGGGTGTATCCTCGGAAGGTGAAGGTATTAAACTGGTAAAGCAAACTCTTGTTTATTTATGCAGGAAGGGACGTTTCTGGCTGATCCCTGTTCTTGTTCTGCAAAGCGGAGCGAAATATGCAGGATTTTTATGTGGCAAAAACTACAGGAAACTGCCTGAGACAATTGTACACTGGTGCAGTATGAATAAATCCTACTGGAAATAAGCAGAAACACAGGTAAACATTGTTTTTTTGAGAATTTATCACAATTTCAACACAATTCCCTGTTACACTGTTTTTAGCATAATTGAGAAATTGTTTAGTAAGTGACTGCAATTTTATATAGAATGAAAAAATAAGTAATTACTGTTTCAGCAGGAAATGCAGTAATATTTGCATCAGAAGAAGGGAGTTATAGATTATGAGTGATGAGATGAAATGGGGACAGGATTCACAGGAACCTGTGAGCTGCGATAACATTCCTCATGAAACTACACAGAACAACTGGAATGAGGCAGGCAGTACGCAGCCTTCTCTTTCTAAAGAACTGGAAGAATTAAAGGGAGCTGATATCCCGTGGCTGAATCAGATTCCGGAAATGAATCAGAGAGCTCGTGAGAATCAGACGATACAGGATGAAATATCTCCGTCTTTTGAAAAAGCTCAGACTGGGACCCAGAATCCGGAATCCGAAAGAAAAGAACCTGAAACACAGCCCGGGTCCGGCGGAGGGAATGGTCCTGTTCCTCCGAGATATGCACATTATGAGATGCATCAGGGGCGCCGGCCGATGAATACGCAGCCGCCTCAGAAGCCAAAGAAATCAGGAGGCTTTCCCGGTAAACTTGCTGCAGTAGTGGTACTTGCTGTGGTTTTTGGCCTGGTAGCCGGACTTGTTTTCCAGGGAGTGAATCTGGTAACCGGTAAATATGTACAGTCTTATCAGGACTCTTCTGTGGGAATGACAGAAACGGTTCCGGATCAGGAGAGCCAGGAGGCATCTTCCGATAATACGGAGATATCTCAGCTGGTCGTTCAGAGCGGCAGTGTGGCAGGTGTCGCCCAGGCGGCTCTTCCATCCGTCGTAGCAATTACTTCTGTTAGTATCCAGGAGATTCCAAGCTTCTTTTCCTATTACGGATTTGGCTATGGTACACAGGAATATCCCAGTACAGGCAGCGGTTCCGGTATTATTGTGGGGGAAAACGATGATGAACTCCTGATAGCTACCAACAATCACGTTGTAGAAGGAGCAACCACGTTAAGTGTCTGCTTTGTTGGAAATGATGTGGTAGGCGCAGAAGAGGAGACACAGAGCCTGGCAAGCGGAGAAAGTGATATCATCGCAGAAAATGCCGTCAGCGCAAAAATCAAAGGAACAGATCCTGAGAATGATCTGGCAGTTGTATCTGTACAGAAATCTGACATACCGACAGATACCATGTCAGAGATTAAGATCGCCCAGCTTGGAAATTCAGATAAGCTTGTAGTTGGTGAACAGGTTGTTGCCATTGGAAATGCTCTTGGATACGGACAGTCTGTGACTTCCGGATGGATCAGCGCGCTGAATCGTACAGTGACTATGGAAGATGGCACCAATTCGGATCTGATCCAGACAGATGCAGCTATCAATCCGGGCAACAGCGGTGGTGCGCTTTTGAATATGCGCGGTGAGCTGGTCGGGATCAATTCTGCCAAATATGCAGCGAATGCAGTTGAAGGAATGGGATATGCCATCCCGATCTCAAAAGCACAGCCTATCCTGGAAGAACTGATGAACCGTAAAACAAGAGATAAAGTAGACAGCAATAAGGCTGCTTATCTTGGAGTAGTAGTTGCGGATCTTACAACGGAAGCTATTAAGATGTACAATATGCCGGCCGGTGCTTTTGTTACAGAGGTCACTCAGAATACAGCAGCCGAAGCGGCAGGTATCCAGAAAAGTGATATTATTGTCAAGCTGGATGGACAGAAAGTCAGCGGAAGGGATGACCTGATAGAAAAATTATCCTATTATGAAGCAGGCGAAGAAGTGGAAGTCGTAGTGGACAGAGCAGACAATGGAGAGTATGTGGAACATATTCTGCAGGTGACACTCGGATCCAGGCCTGATACGGAGAAATAAAAACTGAATTATGTAAGGGGATCCTTGAGAGGGTCTCCTTTTTTATAAAAAGTTTATTTCATAACATTCACCTATATGCTATAATTAAGTGCATATACAAGTAACATAATGGAAAGGAGTCAGTATGACAGACGATTTTGACAGCAGAGAGAATCTGGACGAGGAAACAATAGATTCAGAAGATGATACCCAATACGAAAAATATTGTTTTCTCTGCCACAGATCTGAGAGCCAGGCAGGGAAGATGATCGACCTTCCCAATAATATACATATTTGCCCGGATTGTATGCAGAAGAGCTTTGATACAATGAATCAGCAGATGAGCAGCGGGAAGATGAACTATTCCGATCTTCTGAATATGCCGGGAGTCAGCATGATTGATCTGAGTAATTTTAACAACCCTGTACAGCAGCCCAGGAAAATCAAGAAAAAGAAGGAAGCGAAGAAGCCTGCTCTTGATCTTAAGAGTATTCCAGCACCCCACAAGATCAAGGCAATACTGGATGATTATGTAATTGGTCAGGAATATGCTAAAAAAGTGATGTCTGTAGCGGTATATAATCATTATAAGAGAGTAGCGACAGATACCATGGATGAAATTGATATTGAGAAGTCCAACATGCTTATGATCGGACCGACCGGCTGCGGTAAAACCTATCTGGTCAAAACGCTGGCGAAGCTTCTGGACGTTCCGCTTGCTATCGCCGATGCGACTTCTCTGACAGAAGCAGGTTATATCGGTGATGACATTGAGAGTGTGGTATCCAAGCTTCTGGCTGCGGCAGACAATGATGTGGAAAAAGCAGAGCATGGGATCATCTTTATTGATGAGATCGATAAAATTGCCAAAAAGAAAAACACAAACCAGAGAGATGTGAGTGGGGAAGCTGTACAGCAGGGAATGCTGAAACTTCTGGAAGGAAGTGAAATTGAAGTTCCTGTGGGGGCCAACAGCAAGAATGCCATGGTTCCTCTGACAACGGTAAATACCAGAAACATCCTGTTTATCTGCGGCGGAGCATTTCCGGATCTGGAAAACATCATCAAGGAGCGTCTGAACAAACAGGCATCCATTGGATTCTATGCAGATCTGAAGGATAAATATGATAATGATCCCCATCTTCTGGAAAAAGTTACTGTGGAGGATCTGAGAAGCTTTGGAATGATTCCGGAATTTCTTGGGCGTCTTCCGATCATCTTTACTTTGAACGGGCTGACAGAAGAGATGCTGGTAAAAATTCTCCGTGAACCGAAAAATGCGATTCTGAAGCAGTATCAGAAACTTCTGGCGCTGGATGAGGTTAAGCTTGAGTTTGATGAAGATGCGCTCAAAGCAATTGCGGAAAAGGCCATGGAGAAGCAGACAGGTGCAAGAGCTCTCCGCTCAATTCTGGAGCAGTACATGCTGGATATCATGTATGAGATTCCAAAAGATGACAGTATTGGACAGGTTGTGATAACGGGTGATTATATCCGGGGGACCGGAGGGCCGAAGATCTTTCTGAGAGGACAGGAAGTGCCTGCTCTGGAAGGATAGAGATGCTTTATCAATAAACAGTTATATGATTTTGTGAGTTTCATGAGAAAGGAGAACGATTATGGGAACAGATTTTTTTGATGATCTTGGAGAAACCTTATCAAGGACGGCCAGGGAATTTGGAGAGCGTGCGGAATCTCTTTATGAGACCCAGAAGCTGCGCGGCAAAATCAGCAGTGAAGAGCGTGCAGTAAGCAGACTTATGGCTGATCTGGGAAAGACTCTCTACAGAATGTACCTGAAAGGCGGAGAACTGACAGAGGAGCAGTTGGCGCTCTGCGGACAGATTGACCGCCATAAGGATATCATCAGCCGTTACAAAGCAGAAGTGGCTGGGAAAAAAGGCAAAAAGATCTGCCCGTGCTGCGGGGAATCTGTTGATAAGTATGTGGCTTTCTGTCCATTCTGTGGTGCTGCATGTCCGACTCAGGAACATGAGGAGAAGGCAGGAGATACAGTAGAACACGAGGCTTCAGAAGAAGCCGAAGCGGATGAAACTGTCGGGGAAAATGCAGAGGAGCCGATGGAAGAGGCATCTGAAGCGGCGGAAGAAACGGTGGAAGAAGCATCTGAAGAAGCGGAAGGACCGGTGGAAGAAACACCGGAAGCAGAAAAATGAAAAGAAAATTAGCGAGTTTACTGTCGATTTCACTGGCTTTTACACTTACAGTAAATGTGTCAGCAGCTGAGTTCAGCGACAGTCCGGATTTTGCAGTAATACAGGAGAATTCTGTGACAGAAGAAACCGCGGTTCAGCAGAATACATTTTCCGAAGAAGATCCAGATGACTTTTGCAGCGGTGAATTGGCATCTGGTGATACAGAACCTGAAGAAGCTTTTGGAACAGAAACGGAAAATCTTTCCGGCAGTACGGAATTTACCGATGAATCCGAAGATATTTCTGAAGAGGATCTCGAAGAAAACGTGATTACAGAGGGGGATTTTTCCTTCAGGATCCTGGAAAACGGAACCCTGGAGCTTACCGGATATCATTCGGATGAAAAGAATGTGGTCATACCGGAGTCTGTTCAGGGAATTCCGGTGACGGGCATTGGAAAGGAAGCTTTTCAAAGCAGAGAAATAATCAGCGTTTACATGCCGGACAGTATTATGTATATCGGAACCAGTGCTTTTGCGTCCTGCGAAGGCATTGTCAGCATTCAGCTTCCGGAAAAACTGGAAAGTATTGATGCGAATGCTTTCGGAAGATGCAGAAATCTGCAGTCGGTTTATATTCCCGGAAATGTTTCGTATATAGGTGACGGAGCATTTTACGCATGCTATAACCTGAAAGAAATTCAGGTTGCTGCCGACAACCAGCAGTATCTGTCCAGAGATGGTGTCCTTTTTACAAGCGATGGCACAACTTTGATTCAGTATCCGGCTCAGAAACAGCAGACAACATATGATATACCGGAAGGGACAGTTAAAATAGCCAAAAGTGCGCTGAGAAATTGCGACTATCTGGAGAAAGTATCCGTTCCTGAAGGTGTTTCCATAATCGATATGGATGCATTTGCAGAATGTGATAACCTGACGGAAGTGAAACTGCCGTCAACATTGAAGAAGATTCGGACGGAGGCTTTTATTTTCTGCCAGAGACTGAAGACGATCAGGCTTCCGGAAGGTCTGGAGACAGTGGAAGAGGGTGCATTTGTTTTTACTGCTCTCAGTGAGATAACATTTCCTGCCGGCATGAAATACATCAGCCTTCAGTCTTTAGGACATACATCTGTAACGAAAATTACAATTCTAAGCAGAGATGCCTATATTGATGAGGGATACCTGAAAGCAGGTGTGACGATTTACGGATACAGCGGTTCGACAGTTCAGTCATATGCTGCCGGAGCCGGAGTAACCTTTGTTGCTCTGGATGTTCAGAAACCTGCGGCAGTGAAACTGAACAAACCATCAGTGGTTTCCGGTGATCATATTAAGATCAGCTGGAAAGCTGTTCCCGGTGCCAGCGGCTATCTCGTGTACAAAAAATCCGGCAGCAGCTGGAAGAGCATTAAAAATGTCAGCGCCAATACACTGTCGTATACAGATAAAAATACCAAAATCGGAAGCAAATACCAATATACAGTGAAGGCATACAAGAACTCCGTCAAGGGCACACTTTATGGAGGTTACGATAAAAATGGAGTTACGATCACGCAGACATACTATTCCAAAGCCCCGGTGAAATTTCAGGTACAGCCGGTTGCCACCAGATCTGTAAAAATTACCTGGACAGCCCGAAGTAAAGCAACGGGTTATCTGATTTACCGTAAGACCCCGGGCGGTTCCTGGAAGCATATCAAGACAGTCGGGAAGACAACTTCCTATACAGATTCCTCCTGCAAGTCTGCCGCCACCTATTATTATACTGTAAAAGCCTATACAAAGAACGGAAGCAAGAATTATTACAGTCCATATGATAAGAACGGTCTGGCAGCCACTACCAGGATGCTCACTCCAAAAGTTGCAGTAAAATCCAAAAGCCGCCGTACAGCAACCGTTACCTGGTCTTCACAGTCCAACGTGAGCGGATACATCATATACAGAAAAGCAGCAAAAATCAACAAGTGGGAAAAAATCAAGACAGTCAGTTATAAAACGACCTCTTTTACCGACAAGAGTCTGAAATCAGGACGTACCTATTATTATACTGTGAAAGCATACAAAAAAGCCAGTCCGTCCAAAGGAATTCCCAAAACACTATATGGTCCCTATAATACAGCAGGAGTTTCTGTGAAAATCAAATAAATAACACAGGGTGGACATGGCGTCTGCCCTGTTGTCATAAAAGAACAAATTTTTTTAATTTTTTAAAAATACCTATTGACTTTTCTTTGCATATAGGTTATTATAATCAAGCAGTCGCGAGAGAGCGATTGAAAATAAGAAATGCAGGAGTGGCGGAATTGGCAGACGCGCAGGCTTCAGGTGCCTGTGGTCGCAAGATCGTGTGGGTTCAAGTCCCATCTCCTGCATTGTTTTTTGTCGAAGGAGACCTTGGAAAAGCTTAGGTCTCCTTTTTGTGTACAAAAAAAATATTGCAGACAGATTTATTTTTAGCAATGGATTGTGTTGAAAAAGAGAAACTCTTGTGATACAATCTTGAAGATTTAGGATAAAATATTACTTAGACAGAAAAACGACAGAAAGGGAGATTGTATGAAAGCATTTCTGATATTAGAAGACGGCCATGTATTTACAGGAACAAGTATCGGGTCTGCAAGGGAAGTTATCAGCGAAATTGTCTTTAATACTTCCATGACAGGTTATCTGGAAGTGATGACCGACCCTTCCTATGCAGGACAGGCAGTCTGCATGACGTACCCGTTAATTGGTAATTATGGTATCTGCTATGATGACCAGGAATCCATGAAGCCATGGATCGATGGTTTTATCGTTCGAGAATTATCACGTATCCCAAGCAATTTCCGCAGCGTGGACACTATTCAGCATTTTCTTGCCAAACATGACATCCCGGGTATCGCCGGCATTGACACCAGAGCCCTCACAAAGATTCTCAGAGAAAAAGGTACCATGAACGGTATGATTACCGTGAATGAGAATTATGATTTAGATACAATTATCCCCCGATTAAAAGCATATACAACAGGCAAAGTAGTAGAAAAAGTAACCTGCAGAGAAAAAACAATTCTGAAAGGAAATGGACCTAAGGTTGCACTGATGGATTTTGGCGCAAAACGCAACATTGCAAAATCCCTGAATGAAAGAGGATGCCAGGTGACAATCTACCCGGCACTGACCCCTGCAGAGGAAATTCTGAAGGACAATCCGGACGGCATTATGCTGAGCAATGGCCCCGGAGATCCCAAGGAATGCACTTCCATTATTCAGGAAATCAAAAAGCTCTATGCTTCCGAAGTACCGATTTTTGCGATTTGTCTTGGGCATCAGCTGATGGCACTGGCAACAGGCGGAGACACCTATAAAATGAAATACGGTCACAGAGGCGGAAACCATCCTGTCAAAGATCTTGCTACAGGAAGAGTTTACATCTCATCCCAGAATCATGGCTATGTGGTAGATGCCAGAGGTCTTGAGGAGAAAAACATTGCAAAGCCGGCATTTATCAATGTCAACGACGGAACCAATGAAGGTATGGCCTATGTGGGCAAAAATATATTCACGGTACAGTTCCATCCGGAAGCATGTCCGGGACCGCAGGATTCCAGCTATTTATTTGACAGATTTATGGATATGATGGGAGGTAAGAGATAATGCCGAAGAATAAAGACATTCACAAAGTACTTGTCATCGGATCCGGTCCGATTATCATCGGGCAGGCCGCCGAATTTGACTATGCAGGAACCCAGGCATGCCGTTCTCTGAAAGAAGAAGGTATGGAGGTTGTACTTCTGAACTCCAATCCTGCAACCATCATGACAGATAAAGATATTGCAGACCGCGTTTATATTGAGCCTCTGACTGTGGAAGTAGTAGAGCAGCTTATCCTCAAAGAAAAACCGGACAGCGTACTTCCGACCCTTGGAGGACAGGCAGGTCTGAATCTTGCTATGGAGCTGGACGAGAAAGGTTTCCTGAAAGAACATAATGTACGCCTGATCGGTACCACGGCAGAAACCATCAAAAAGGCAGAAGACCGCCAGGAATTCAAGGACACTATGGAAAAAATCGGTGAGCCTGTGGCGGCATCCAAAGTAGTAACCACCGTAGAAGACGGTCTTGCATTTACCAACACGATCGGTTATCCGGTTGTTCTGCGTCCTGCCTATACTCTGGGCGGCAGCGGCGGCGGTATCGCTCATAACGAATACGAACTTCGCGAGATTCTGGAAAATGGTCTTCGTCTTTCACGAGTAGGAGAAGTTCTTGTAGAGCGCTGCATTGCCGGCTGGAAAGAAATCGAATACGAAGTAATGCGTGACAGCGCAGGCAACTGCATCACTGTCTGCAATATGGAAAATATCGACCCTGTAGGTGTTCATACCGGTGACTCCATCGTTGTGGCTCCGTCTCAGACACTTGGAGACAAAGAATATCAGATGCTCCGTACTTCAGCGCTGAACATTATTACAGAGCTTGGCATCACCGGCGGCTGTAACGTACAGTATGCGCTGAATCCGGAGAGCTTTGAATACTGTGTTATCGAGGTGAATCCCCGTGTAAGCCGTTCCTCTGCCCTTGCAAGTAAGGCCACTGGATACCCGATCGCAAAAGTAGCTGCAAAGATTGCTCTGGGTTATACACTGGATGAGATTCCGAATGCCATTACCGGCAAGACTTATGCAAGCTTTGAGCCGATGCTGGATTACTGTGTTGTCAAAATCCCGCGTCTGCCATTTGATAAATTTATCACAGCCAAGAGAACCCTGACTACGCAGATGAAAGCAACCGGCGAGGTCATGAGTATCTGCCATAACTTTGAGGGCGCTCTGATGAAAGCTATCCGCTCTCTGGAACAGCATGTGGACAGCCTGATGTCCTATGATTTCTCCGGATTTTCTTCAGAAGAACTTCTGGATGAGCTGAAGATTGTGGATGACCGCAGAATCTGGAAGATTGCAGAAGCAATCCGCAGAGGCCTTTCTCAGGAGATGCTCCATGAAGTAACCAGAATTGACCACTGGTTTATCGATAAGATTGCCATTCTTGTGGAAATGGAACAGACTCTGAAGCATCAGGAACTGACGCCGGATATTCTTTTGGAAGCAAAACGAATGGAATTTCCGGACAGTGTCATTGCCAGACTCACCGGCAAAACAGAAGCCGAAATCAAAGCAATGCGTCAGGAATGCGGAATTACCGCTGCATACAAAATGGTTGATACCTGTGCTGCAGAGTTTGCAGCAGCAACACCGTATTACTATTCTGTATACGGCGATCAGGAAACAGAGAATGAAGCAATCGCCACACCGGACAGAAAGAAAGTACTGGTTCTCGGCTCCGGCCCGATCCGTATCGGACAGGGTATTGAATTTGACTTCTGCTCTGTACATTGTACCTGGGCATTTTCCAAAGAAGGATACGAGACTATTATCGTGAATAACAACCCGGAAACTGTCAGCACAGACTTTGACATTGCAGACAAGCTGTATTTCGAGCCGCTGACACCGGAGGATGTGGAAAATATGGTAAACATTGAAAAACCGGATGGTGCTGTGGTGCAGTTCGGCGGACAGACCGCGATCAAGCTTACCGAGGCGCTGATCAGAATGGGGGTAAAAATCCTTGGAACTTCCGCAGAAAACGTGGATGCTGCCGAAGACCGTGAGCTCTTTGACGGTATTCTGGAACAGTGCCGGATCCCGCGTCCCAAGGGACATACCGTATTTACTGCAGAGGAAGCAAAGAAAGCTGCAAACGAGCTGGGATATCCGGTTCTCGTGCGGCCATCCTATGTACTTGGCGGACAGGGAATGCGCATTGCTGTCAGTGATGAGGATGTGGAGGAATATATCGGTGTGATCAATCAGATTGCTCAGGAGCACCCGATTCTGGTGGATAAATATCTGGTTGGAAAGGAAATCGAGGTTGACGCTGTCTGCGACGGCGAGGACATCCTGATCCCGGGAATCATGGAGCACATTGAGCGTGCAGGCATCCATTCCGGCGACAGTATTTCCGTTTATCCCGCCCAGACCATCAGCGAACAGGCGAAGGCCACCATTGCGGAATACACAGCCCGCCTTGCCAAAGCTCTTCATGTGATCGGTATGATCAATATTCAGTTCATTGTATGCAATGATGAAGTGTATGTGATCGAAGTAAATCCGCGTTCCAGCCGTACTGTTCCGTATATCAGCAAAGTAACCGGAATCCCTATCGTACCGCTTGCGACCAAAGTGATTCTGGGATACAAGTTGAAAGATCTCGGCTATGAGCCGGGACTTCAGCCGGAGGCAAAACATATTGCCATTAAGATGCCGGTATTCTCCTTTGAGAAGATCCGCGGCGCAGACATCAGTCTGGGCCCGGAAATGAAATCCACAGGTGAGTGTCTTGGTATTGCGGAAACATTCAATGAAGCTCTGTATAAAGCATTTCTTGGCGCCGGCATTAAGCTGCCGAAGTATAAGAATATGATCATTACGGTGAAAGAGGAAGACAAACAGGATATCATTCCGATCGCCAGAAGATTTGAAGCTCTCGGATACCGTATTTATGCAACACGAGGCACGGAAAAAGTTCTGAAAGAAAACGGAATCAAAGCAATCCGTACCAATAAGCTGGAGCAGCCTGCGCCGAACCTGATGGATCTGATTCTCGGCCATAAGATCGATGTGGTCATTGATACCCCTCCTCAGGGTGTGGAACATCAGAAAGACGGTTTTGTCATCCGCAGAAATGCCATTGAGACAGGTGTCAATGTTCTGACCTCTCTGGATACTGCGGAAGCACTTGTAACCAGTCTGGAGAATACAGATCTGAACCATCTGACACTGATCGATATCGCTACGATCGCGAACCGCTGAGAATAGAAATTATCAGGCGAAGATTCCTAAATTCATGGAATCTTCGCCTTTGTTATGGTATACTTACAACTGAATATAAAGTCTTTCGGGCTGATGGCAAGACTGACGGAATTATCATTGCAATCGTGCAGTCCGACTGAACGGATACCAAATAGGAAGGGAGATATTATGAACATTATTGAAGTGATCAAGGTAATCATCCTTGGTATTGTGGAAGGAATTACGGAATGGCTTCCCATCAGCAGTACCGGACATATGATCCTGGTGGATGAATTTATGCATCTGAATGTCTCGGAGGAATTTAAGGAATTCTTTCTTGTTGTCATTCAGCTGGGCGCGATACTGGCTGTAGTTGTGCTATACTGGAATAAGCTGTGGCCGTTTTATATCCGAAAGATCCCGAAAAAAACACAGAGAGCACTGGATCAGCAGCCTGCTGTTTCCCGCTGGATTCTCACGTTTGTGGAAAAATTCTGTGATAAAGACAAATGGATTTTGTGGTTTAAGATTCTGGTTGCCTGTCTTCCTACAATTGTGATCGCATTGCCGTTTAATGATTTCATAGAAGAGAAATTTAATAATTATGTGGTGGTTGCCATTGCACTGATTTTTTATGGTGTATTGTTTATCTTTATCGAGGATTATAACAAGAAGAGAAGACCGACCTGTACGTCTCTGGAGGATATGTCTTTTAAAATGGCGTTTCTGATCGGTATTTTTCAGGTGCTCTCCGTGATTCCCGGTACTTCCCGTTCCGGATCTACGATCATCGGAGGAATTCTTGTGGGAACTTCCCGTACTGTCGCGGCAGAATTTACATTTTTCCTGGCGATTCCGGTTATGTTCGGAGCCAGCCTTCTGAAACTGATCAAATTCGGACTTGCTTTTTCTGCCAGTGAAGTGGTGATCCTGATCGTGGGAGTTGTTGTGGCGTTTGTGGTTTCGATTCTTGCAATCAAGTTCCTTGTGGGATATATCAAGAAACATGACTTTAAAGCCTTTGGATGGTACAGAATCGTTCTTGGTATTCTCGTGCTGGGATATTTTATCGGAAAGACACTTCTGTTTAAAGCGTGATGTTATCCGGCTGAGGAGAGAAATGGGGGATCGATTCAGCTGTATGTGAACACTTTTGAGAAATAAAGGAGGTATTATAAATGGGAAAATATGTTATGGCACTGGATCAGGGGACGACCAGTTCCCGCTGTATCCTTTTTGACAAAAAAGGAACCATGTGCAGTGTGGCGCAGAAAGAATTTGCGCAGTTTTATCCGCATCCGGGATGGGTGGAGCATGATCCTCATGAAATCTGGTCCTCACAGATGTCTGTAGCCATTGAGGCGATGGGAATGATCGGTGCGGATGCTGCCGATATTGATGCGATCGGTATCACCAACCAGCGTGAGACAACGATCGTCTGGGACAAAACCACAGGAAATCCGATTTATCCGGCAATTGTATGGCAGTGCCGCAGAACTGCCGGAATGATCGAAGAACTGGAAAAAGAAGGTTTCACAGAGGTTATACGCAAAAAGACCGGACTGATACCGGATGCTTATTTTTCCGGAACGAAGATAAAATGGATTCTGGATTATGTAGATGGTGCCAGAGAAGCAGCGGAAAGAGAAGAGCTTCTCTTTGGGACGGTGGATACCTGGCTGATCTGGAAGCTGACGAAGGGTGAGGTCCATGTGACGGATTACACCAATGCTTCCAGGACGATGCTTTTTGACATTCACAAAAAACAGTGGGACGATGAAATTCTGGCGAAGCTTGGAATCCCTAAATGCATGCTGCCGGAAGTGAAACCAAGCAGCTGTATTTACGGATATACAAATGAGAACCTGATCGGCGGCAGGATCCCGATTGCAGGAGCCGCAGGTGACCAGCAGGCTGCCCTTTTCGGTCAGTGCTGCTTCCGGGAAGGTGATGTGAAGAATACATATGGAACCGGCTGTTTTCTGCTGATGCATACCGGTAATAAGGCAGTGGAATCCAGTCAGGGTCTTCTGACGACGATTGCTGTAAATCCGGACGGTACGCCGGGATATGCACTGGAAGGCAGTGTATTTGTTGCAGGCGCTGCTATTCAGTGGCTGAGAGACGAGGTGAAAATTCTGGAAAGCGCTGCCGAGTCCGAGAAATACTGTCTGTCTGTACCGGATACAAATGGTGTTTATGTGGTGCCGGCATTTACGGGACTTGGAGCTCCATATTGGGATCAGTATGCAAGAGGAGGCATCCTTGGGCTGACAAGAGGAGCAGGACGCGCGCATTTTATCCGCGCAACGGTGGAATCTCTGGCTTATCAGGTACAGGATGTGATTGATGCTATGCAGAAGGATGCCGGAATGAAGCTCAGCTCTCTTCGCGTGGACGGCGGAGCCAGTGCCAATAATTTCCTGATGCAGTTCCAGGCAGACATTCTGGATGCAAAAGTAGTGCGTCCAAGCTGTATTGAGACCACTGCACTGGGTGCTGCCTATCTTGCCGGACTTGCAACGGGCTTCTGGAAGGATGCAGAGGAAATCAAAGCCAACTGGCATGAAGGCCGTGCATTTTGTTCTGAGATTTCGGAAGAAAAGCGTACAAAACTTCTGAAAGGCTGGAAAAAAGCAGTGCGCTGCACGTTTGACTGGGCGAAAGAAGATTAGTAATAAAATCAGGAGAAGAGACGAAATGAAAAAACGCATTTTTGCAGTACTAATGGCGGGAATGATGGCAGCGGGACTTAACGTTGGTGCAGTGCAGGCGGCTGAGGAACCGGCAGAAGATCTGAGCGGCGAAGTATATGTATTTATTGCCGCAAGCTTAAGTAATGCCATGGAAGAAATTCAGAAGAACTTTAATGAGCAGTATCCGTATGTGGAAATTCTCTATAATGCGGACAGTTCCGGTACCCTGCAGACCCAGATCGAAGAAGGATCCAGATGCGATATTTTCTTCTCTGCGGCAACGAAACAGATGAATGCGCTGGTGGAAGAAGGCCTTGCAAAGGAAGATACTGTAACAGAACTTCTTGAGAACAAAGTTGTATTGATCAAACCTGCAGGCGGAGAGACTTCTGTGACTGGATTTGAGAATATCACGGATGCAGCGAACCTGGCTCTTGCAGGGGAGAGTGTTCCGGTAGGTCAGTATGCCCGTGAAATCTTTACCAACATGGGGATTATGGATCAGGTAGAGGCGATGGAAATCAATGAAGGCAAAAATGTAACAGAAGTTCTTGCGGCAGTTGCTGAGGGAAGTAATGAAGTTGGCATTGTTTACGCAACAGATGCAGCATCCGTTGCGGACCAGGTGGAGATTATCGCGGAAGCTCCGGCAGATGCCCTTCAGACACCGGTACTTTACCCTGTAGGAATGATCACAGATCAGGAAGCCTCTGAAGATGAAATTGCCGCAGCTGAAGCATTCCTTGCATATCTCAAGACAGATGAAGTGCTGGCTGTATTCGAAGATTATGGATTCAGCCCATATAGAGCAGAAAATGAGAAAGCTGCTGAAGAAGAAGCCGCAGAGGAAGCTGCAGAATAAGCTTCAGAGAAAAGTTCCTCATTTTTCGAGGAAACAGCTGTTTTATTTCTCCGAAATATACCTATATTTTTCAGCATATTTGTATTAGAATAATTTCTATCAAAGTGAGATTACAAAACAGATAGGAGAGTGAACGTTATGCTGACATTTATATTTGCGATATTAATGATATGGATTTTCGGGAAATTAATTGGATTTGCATTCAGGGCAGCCTGGGGTGTAACCAAAATACTATTTACGTGTTTGTTTCTGCCTGTTATATTGATCTGCCTTGTAATTGGCGGGTTGATTTATATAGCGCTTCCGCTGCTGCTGATCATCGGGATTGTTGCTTTGGTCTGCACATCAAAGTAATTCATCATAACAGCCGGGATTCCGTCTGGGGAATTCCGGCTGTTGCTGTATTTACAACAGCTCAGATGGGAGATATCCAGTAAAGAGATGATTTTTTATTCATAATGTTTTCCCACATGCAGGACAAATATGATATACTTGTTGCTGAAATAGATTAGAATAATTGAAATATGTGATTTATTATCGACAAGGAGCAATAGCCTTATGAAAGAGAATACGATAAAGATAGAAGAAAAAGTAAAGGAACGAGCGGTTATGGGGGAAAGCCGTAAGCCTGCCGCTGCCATGGATGAGCGGTTTGAATTTCGAAATATCAGGCAGGAAGAGGCCGAACAGGCGGCAGCGATTGAACAGATCTGTTTTCTGCCAAATGAGGCATGTTCTCCGGAGCGTATGAGGGAACGCGTTGCTGCAGCTCCGGAACTTTTTCTGGTTGCGGTAGACCGCAGGACAGACAGGATAGCCGGATTTTTAAATGGACTTGCGACAAATGAGGATTCTTTCCGGGATGAATTTTTTACAGATGTGAGTCTTTACGAGCCTGAGGGCAGAAATGTCATGCTGCTTGGGCTGGATGTTCTTCCGGAATATCGCAGGCAGGGGCTGGCGACGGAACTGATGAACCGGTATTCATGCAGAGAACGGCAGAATAACCGGCATATGCTCCTTCTTACCTGTCTTGATTCCAAGGTTGAAATGTACAGGAAGATGGGATTTACTGACCTCGGAGAAGCAAATTCTGAATGGGGCGGAGAAAAATGGCATGAGATGATATGCATGATAAAGTGACAAGCGGAGAATACCCCAAAAGAGAACCCGGAAATAAGGAGTTTAGTATGCGTGCAGAGGTCGTGACACTGACGAATATGTGCATGGTTTATGATGACAGAGGAAATGTTCTGGTACAGGACAGGGTGGATAAAGATTGGGGCGGACTGACGTTTCCCGGCGGTCATATTGAGAAAGGGGAGTCATTTGTGGATTCCGTAATCCGGGAGGTGTTTGAGGAGACAGGCCTTACCATAGAAAAACCCAGAATCTGCGGAACGAAAGACTGGGAGGAAGAAGACGGTTCAAGATATCTGGTGGTGTTTTATAAAACAAATCTGTTTCACGGTGAACTTAAATCCTCAAATGAAGGTGAAGTCAGATGGATGCCGCTGGAAGAAATGAAAAGAGGAAATCTGGCATATGGGATGGAGGATATGCTGAGAGTTTTTCTGGAAGAGGATATCAATGAATTTCATTATGTCAGCGAAAATGGCGAATGGAAATATATATTGAAATAATATCGCTGCACCCTTTGCGCTCATTATACATATAGTAAAAGCAGTTAGGGAAAAAGGAGAGACGATATGAAACGAAAAATCGCTGCTGTTTTTCTGGCTGTACTGATGGTTATCGGCTGCATGTCTGTTTATGCCGGAACTGAGGAACTGACGGAAGTGACACTGAATGAAGTCGCCCACTCTATTTTTTATGCACCGCAGTATGTGGCGTACGAAAAAGGATACTTTGCGGAGGAAGGTCTTGACCTGGAAATTATAACCGGATTTGGCGCAGATAAAGTAATGACGGCAGTTCTTTCCGGTGAAGCGGACATTGGATTTATGGGTGCGGAAGCTTCTATCTATGCATATCAGGAAGGCGCCAATGATGCAGTAGTCAACTTTGCCCAGCTTACCCAGCGCGCCGGTAATTTCCTCGTGGCCCGTCAGGAAATGCCGGACTTTACCTGGGAAGACCTGAAAGGCAGTAAAGTGCTTGGAGGACGAAAAGGCGGCATGCCGGAAATGGTATTTGAGTATATTTTGAAACAAAACGGCATTGGCCCGGAAACAGATCTGGAAATTGACCAAAGTATTGATTTCGGCTCTACCGCAGCTGCTTTTTCAGGCGGTCTTGGAGATTTCAGCGTTGAATTCGAGCCTTCAGCGACAGCACTGGAGCAGGAAGGCGCAGGATATGTGGTGGCGTCTCTTGGTGTGGACTCCGGTTACGTTCCTTACACTTCCTACAGCGCAAAAACCAGCTTTATGGAAGAGCATCCGGATGTGATCCAGAAGTTTACGAATGCCCTTCAGAAAGGAATGGAATATGTTCGGGAGCATTCTCCGGAGGAAATTGCCGAGGTGATCGCGCCGCAGTTCCCAGAGACAGATCTGGATACCATTACAACCATTGTGAAACGTTATTATGAGCAGGATACCTGGAAAGACAATCTTGTTTTTGAAAAGGAGAGTTTTGAACTTCTTCAGGATATTCTGGAAGGCGCAGGGGAACTGAAAGAGCGTGTTTCGTATAATGATCTGGTAATTACTGATTATGCAGAGGAAGCATTAAAATAGACAGTCTGATATCTTAAGAAGTTTCGGCGAAAGCTGCCGTGGCATAGGGAATAATGCTGCGGCAGCTTTATGTTGCGGTAATCGTATCACGAATTCTTGATATAAATCGTTATTTTTTTATATTGACTTTCCAGGGAAAAATATGACACTATGATAGCATCCAATCATGATGTTATTTGAATTTTCAGGGAGGGGCAATAGTAATGGAAAACCAGAGAAAATGCGGTGTTCTGCTGCCGGTGAGCAGCCTGCCGTCCAGATACGGAATCGGATGCTTTTCCAAAAGTGCATACGAATTTGTTGATCAGCTGAAGGAAGCCGGACAGAGCTACTGGCAGATACTTCCGCTTGGACCTACCAGTTATGGTGATTCACCATATCAGTCATTCTCTACATTTGCGGGAAATCCATATTTTATCAGTCTGGATGATCTGATCGAAGAGGGAGTTCTTACCCGAAAGGAATGCAATAAAGTGGACTTCGGAGATGATCCGTCTAATGTAGATTATGCAAAGATTTATGAGGGACGGACCATTCTTCTGCGCAAAGCGTATGAGCGCAGCAATATTTCTGAAAATCCGGAGTTCAGAAAGTTCCAGGAAGAGCAGGGTTACTGGCTGAAGGATTACGCACTTTTTATGGCTGTAAAAGCGCGTTTCGGCGGAGTTGCCTGGAGTGAATGGGCGGAGGATATCCGTCTTCGCTGGCAGAACGCACTGGATTATTATCGCAGGGAACTGTATTTTGATATTGAATTTTATGAATACCTGCAGTTTAAATTCTATGAACAGTGGGCAAAACTGAAGGCTTATGCGAACGAAAAAGGGATTCGTATCATCGGAGATATTCCGATTTATGTTGCGATGGACAGTGCAGATACATGGGCGAATCCGTGGCTGTTCAAACTGGATCAGAATAATCAGCCCACACAGGTGGCGGGATGTCCGCCGGATGGATTTTCCGCAACCGGACAGCTCTGGGGAAACCCTCTGTACAACTGGGAGGTACACAGACAGTCCGGGTTTGACTGGTGGATCAAACGAATCGCACATTGTTTCAAGATGTATGATGTCGTGCGCATCGACCATTTCCGCGGATTTGATGAGTATTATGCAATCCCGTTTGGTGATGAGACAGCCGAAAACGGCTGGTGGGAAAAGGGACCCGGTATGGAGCTGTTCCGGGCGATTTCCGGCCATCTTGGACAGAAAGACATTATTGCAGAAGACCTTGGATATATGACTGATTCTGTAAAACAGCTGGTGGCAGACAGTGGTTATCCGAATATGAAGGTCATTGAGTTTGCCTTCGATGAGCGTGATACAGGAAATGCAAGTGATTATCTGCCTCATAATTATCCACGCAACTGTGTGGTTTATACCGGGACTCATGATAATGAAACACTGGTCTCCTGGTTCCAGAATATTACTGCACCGGAGCGGAAGATGGTGAGAGAATATCTGAACAATTTTCATGATTCTGATGAGGAAATCTATAAAGATCTCATCTGTCTTGTGATGAGGAGTGTGGCAGATCTCTGTATTATACCAATGCAGGATTATCTGGGATTGGACAATTCTGCGCGTATCAATCAGCCTTCCACTCTTGGGAAGAATTGGAAATGGCGTCTGAAAAAGGGGCAGTTCTCTAAAAAAATGCGCAGAGACATGGCAGCACTTGCTGCGAGATATGGAAGAATATGATTCATATATGCATCAGGATAAAGACGGTGGTTGAATACTGCCGTCTTTTTTTGGGGATTGCTGCCTGTGGTCGTCTTGCTTCTATGGATGCTGTCATTTAACTGACTATCTAAACGTTTAATAAAAAGACAGATAAATTTAAACAATTTAAACTTTCCTGAGCGCAAAATTGAAAATATAGTATCTAAATTGACTAAAAATGTAAAAAAGCAACTGTTTAATATGTAGAAATTGCAATAAATGCTTGAAAATGCTGAAACGGTATGCTATTGTTAATTCAACAAAAAACAAAACATTTAAACAATGCATGAGTGTAAAAGTTTAAATGGAAGTTTAAAGGAGGACGAACTATGAAATTCAAAAAAGTAATGGCGGCAGCTCTTGCAGGAACAATGGTAGTTGGAGCAGCAACATCTGTAAGTGCAGCAACAGAACTCACTTTCTGGACACTGAGCACCAGACAGGAAGCAGTTGACCCAATCGTTGAAGCATTTAATGCTGAGAACGAGGACATCAATGTTACGGTATCTTATTATGATACAGATGGAATCAAAGATGCATGTAAAGTGTCTGCTTCCTCTGACAGCCTTCCGAGCATGTGGTTCAACTGGGGCGGAAGTCTTGGACAGTTCTATGTTGACAACGGCAAAACCTACGATCTTACAGAGTATGCAGAAGCAAACGGCTGGAATGACACTTACAGTGCAGGTGCTCTGAATCTTTGTACTCTTGGCGGACAGCTTTGCGGATATCCGACCAGCTATAATGTACTTGGCGTTTATTACAACAAATCTATTTTTGTAGAGTGCGGAATTGAAGTTCCTACTACATTTGAAGAATTCGAAGCTGCATGCGCAACTTTAAAAGAGAATGGATATGTTCCTATGGCAGCTGCAGGTCTGAACGGATGGCATGTCATGAGATGGGTAGAGCTTCTGGTTGAGCATTATGCTGGTGCAGAACTCCATGATAAAATGAACAGCTTCGAAGAAAGCTGGGACAATGAAGCAGTTGTACAGGCTCTTACCAAATATAAAGAATGGGTAGATGCAGGATACTTCCCGGATGGTTTCATAACCGCAGATCCTAACGATACTCTGATGTCCTTCGGTTCCGGCGAATGTGCAATGGATCTTCAGGGACAGTGGTATGACGGACAGATTCTTCAGAATGAGCTTGATATTACGACTTATGGCGCATTTGCATTCCCGTCAGGAGAGACCAACAGAATGTCTGCTTTTGCAGAGATGACTCAGTTCAATGCAAATCTGTCTGAAGAAGAACTTGCTGCAGGCGTGAAATTCATGGAATACTACTACAATGATGAAAATGTAGCAGAATACGGTCAGTACTACAATCTTCCGCTTCCGAAAGATGGCGAAAAAGCTCCGGAAGACCAGATTAATGTAGATGGTATGATTGAAACTTCCAACACCAATGGTACATTTACTATTACAGACCAGGCATTCCCGACAGAAGTAGCAGACGTTCTGTTCAATGCTCAGGATGCAATTGCAAACGGTGAAATGACACCGGAAGAAGGCGCAGCAAATATCCAGGCTGCAATTGAAGCTTATCAGGCTAAATAATCATCTAGCGAAAGCATTTACGGATACTGGACAGGCCGGCGGATGCCGGTCTGTCTTTTTACATAAAAATAGGTGAATTTTCAGAAAAAGGAGGGACATAACAGGATGAAAAAAGGAAAGAGTTCGAATTTTAGCGCATATGCATTTTTAATTCCGGCAGCGGTTATTTATCTTTCTGTCATTGTTATTCCGGTTTTTTATTCTCTGTTTATCAGCTTATTTAAATGGAATGGTGTAGCAGAGAAAGAGTTTGTTGGATTTGGTAATTATGTCAATCTTTTTACCAACGACCCGACGTTTGCAATTGCACTGAAAAACAACCTGATCTGGATAGTCCTGACAATCTGTGTGACCATGACAGTGTCTCTTGGATTTGCAGTCATTTTGAACAAACAGTTCCGGGGACGTACTGTTTTCCGTGCATTCTTCTATTTCCCATGTGTTATTGCTCCTATCGCAGTGGCAATTATCTGGAGATGGATTTACAATCCGAATATTGGCTTCATTAATCAGTTCTTTAAAGCTTTTGGCATTAATTTTAAACAGACCTGGATCTCCGATCCGAAAGTCAGCCTTTATGCAGTATTCTTTGCAGCTCTGTGGCAGGGAATCGGTCAGCCGATGATTTTGTTCCTGGCAGGTCTGCAGTCTGTTTCTCCTGACGTTCTGGAGGCAGCCACTATAGATGGAGCAGGTCCGATAAGAAAGTTTTTCAGCGTTACCTGTCCATTGATGAAAGAAACCTTTGTTATGGTAATTGCAACATTGATCGTAGCGGCTATGAAAGTTTTCGACGTAGTACAGGGTCTTACCGGCGGCGGTCCCAACAATGCTACCCAGATGCTTGCCACCTATATGTATTCACAGACTTTCCAGTATAATAACGTGGGTATGGGAACTGCGGTTGCCTGTGTCATGGTAATAATGATGATGGTGGTTATTGTACCGTATGTATCCTTTACAGCAAAAGAAAAGTAGGAGGTGCGAGGCATGAATGGAAAGAGCAAAAAAATAACTAAAAAGGTTTTACTGTATGTACTTCTGATTGCCCTTGCTCTGATTTGGATCGTTCCGATCTTTACTCTGGTGGCTACCTCTCTGAAGCATAAAAAAGATTTCATGAGCGGCATGAGTCTGTTTCAGATCCCGGCAGAAATTGCATGGGATAACTTCTCAAATGCAATCATGAAAGGACGTCTGATTACTTACATGAAAAACGACTTGATCGTATCCTTCCTGAAAGTTCCTCTCGGAATTTTTGTGGGATCCCTGGCTGCGTTTTCCATGACCAGACTGAAAATTAAACACAGCACAGGAATTTTTGTATTCTTCCTGATCGGTATGATGCTTCCGATGCAGACAGCACTGGTTCCGATCAATATGATATACAGCAAGCTTGGTCTTTTGAATACATATTTTGGACTGTTTTATGTATATATCGGTTTTGGATTGTCCTACTGTATCCTTGTTATGAGAGGCTTTATGAAGGGAATTCCATACGATATAGACGAAGCGGCGTATATTGACGGATGTAATAAATGGCAGCTGTTTTACCGGATTATCCTTCCTGTATCCAAACCTGCAATTGCAACCCTGTTTATTACAGACTTCCTTTCTACATGGAATGAATATCTTCTTGCCAGTGTTATTATCAATGATAATGCAAAAAAGACAGTTCCTGTAGGACTTATGACATTCGTAGGTGAGCATGGTACCGATTACGGATATCTTTGTGCAGGTGTGCTGGTATCGGTTATCCCGGTTATGGTTGTATATCTGATGTTCCAGAGATACTTCGTAGAAGGTATGGCTGGTGCGGTTAAATCATGAGGTTTGATCCTGATGCGGACTGTGCAGCACGCTGTCCGGCAGGAAGATGAAATAATACTTTGTGCAAATATTGACAAATTCTGAAAGACGAGGGACTTGCTATGAGTACATGCAAATACAATGATAAAGTTGAAAAATGGGGCGTATTTGAAGTGGAGATGCCCGGAAAATCCGACGGAAATCCATTCACAGATTACACGATCTCCGGAACTTTCTGCGGAAAAGAAGAGACGAAAACCGTTGACGGATTTTATGACGGAGACGGAATCTACAAGGTTCGTTTTATGCCGTCTTTCGAGGGAACATACATGTTTTCTGTAAAAGGAAGCTTTTCTGATGAGGTATTTGAGGGAAGCTTTACAGCAGGGAAACCATCCGAAAAAAATCATGGACCTGTCAGAGTTTCTCATACCTATCATATGTCATACGAAGACGGCAAACCATATTATTCCATTGGAACCACCTGTTATGTATGGGAGCTTCAGTCAGAAGAGCTGCAGAAAAAGACGCTGGAAACACTGGCAGACAGTGCGTTCAACAAAATCCGCTTCTGTATTTTCCCGAAACATTATGACTACAACCTTGGAGAACCGATCAGCTATCCGTATGAAGGAACCCCTATGGACAGCTCTGTTCTGACCAAGGAAAACTTCCAGGAATATGTGGGATGCCCGGAAGGCAACAATTTTGATTACAAACGTTTTAATGTAAAACATTTCCAGCATATTGATGAATGTATTCAGAAACTGATGGATCTGGAAATCCAGGCTGACCTTATCGTCATGCATCCGTACGATCGCTGGGGATTCAGCCAGATGAGCGCAGAGTGCGATGATCTGTACTGGAAATATCTGATCGCCAGAGTCAGTGCATACCGGAATGTATGGTGGGCATTTGCCAATGAATATGATCTGTTCCCGAAGAAGACCACAGAGGACTGGGAACGTTACGCACGGATCGTCTGTGAAAAGGATGTTTACAACCATCTTCGTTCTATCCATAACTGCAGACCGTTCTATGATCACACAAGACCATGGATCACACACTGCAGTATCCAGAGGCAGGATCTTTACAAATCAGCGGAGCTGGTAAATGAATGGAGAGAGCGTTATAAAAAACCGGTTGTTCTGGATGAAATCGCATACGAAGGAAATATCCAGCATGGCTGGGGCAATATCAGCGGACAGGAGATGACCAGAAGATTCTGGGAAGCATTCTGCCGCGGCGGATATCCGGGACATGGAGAAACCTATATGAACGAGAATGATATTCTCTGGTGGTCTCATGGCGGAGAACTTCACGGGGAAAGCCCGGCACGCATCAAATTCCTGAAAAAATTCATGGATGAAACTCCTGCACCGGGACTTCGTCCGATGCAGAGGCAGTGGGATGAAGTGGCAGCCAACGTAGACGACAGCCTTGGAGCGCATAAATATTACATGTTCTATTACAGCTTTATGCGTCCGTCTTTCCGTGAATATTACTTTGACGATACTACAGAATATGAAGTAGAAGTCATTGATACCTGGAATATGACTGTAGAGAATAAAGGAACATTCAAAGGAAAATTCAAAGTTGAATTGCCTGGAAGAGAATATATGGCAGTAAGAATTCGTGGAGTAGAGTAAAACTAAAATAAACTGCTGCGCTGTGACTGGTGCAGCAGTTTATTTTTTTGAAAGAATTATCAGAAAATTTAAAGATTTTAGAGATAAGATAAAATTAAATTCGGAAATGAATGAATAAATAAAATTTCAGGGGGTGTTCGTTGACATTGTTTAAAAATAAGTTTAAAATATTTATATGAATTATTAAACACTTCATGCCATGTGAAAGAATGTGTGTGAGAAAAAGAAACGGAGGAAACAAAGAAAGTGAAAGTAAAGTCAGTGGATATTGCAAAGAAGTTAAATATATCAAAAGCAACCGTGTCTCTGGCTTTGAACAATAAGCCCGGAGTCAGCGAAAAGACGAGGGAAAAAGTGCTGCTTTGTGCGGAAGAACTGAACGGAGAAAAACAGGAACAGCTAAAGCAGCTGGAAACACCCAAACTGATCAAGATTATTTTTATAAATAATAAATTGAACATTATCATAAATTCAGAAATGGATCTCTGGACACCGGCTTTTAATATTTATGACAGTGAGAGCAGGAAGATCGGATGTACATTAAGCATCACGTATGTGGAGGAGAATTCGGCGGATATCGAGAGGGCAATAGAAGAGGCGAACGGTGCAGATGTGGCAGGAGTCGTACTGTATGCAACAGAAATGAAGCCGGAACAGTACGAACCTTTCAGGAGAATCAGAAAGCCGATGATTGTTTATGACAATGATCTGACCAAGGAATGTCATTGTGTCGCCATCGACAATGTGTCAGCGGTGAGAGACGCGGTGGATTATCTGACCGGAAGGGGCTGTGCAGATATAAAATATCTGGCAAATAAAATTGATATTTATAATTTTCTGCAGCGCCGTGCAGGTTTCCGCGCGGGTCTGCGTAAGAACAGGCTGGAACTGCATTCAGACTCCATTATCAAGATTGGGGATACCATGGATCATGTTCAGGAAAATATGAACCGTTATCTGGACAGTATCCGTCAATGGGATGGCAGTTATAAGCTGCCCGATGCATTTATAATGGAGAATTATCAGGTTTCTTTAGGAGTCATACGTGCTTTGGAAGACAAGGGTATTTCCATTCCGGGAGATGTTTCTCTTATTGGAGTGGATGAACTTCCGCCGCTGACCCGTTTTAAAAATAACGTCCGGCTGACAACTGTAAGAATTGAGCATGCAGAGAGAGCAAGAATCGCCATGATGTTTCTCGTCTATGAGATGACCAGAGCGTCTGAGGGGAAAACGGAGTCAGGACTTAGAAACGGAAAGTTCAAATCCTATTGCAGCTGTGATCTATTGCCCGGAAACAGTGTAAAATAGTCGTATAACATGCAATACTAATGCAAAGAGATGTATGTGGCGTTAAAGCAGATACATCTCTTTTTTGACGGAGAAAATGCTGCTGACGCAGATAAAAACAACAGATGGTGTGGGTTTGAAATTTTTGCAAAAAATATAGACTTTCTGTCGCAAAAATTATATACTATGATTCATAGCACTTTTTTGAGGACCAAAGAAAAACAACAGTTTCCGCTTTTATTAAGCAGCAGTAAACCAAGGGTCTATCATGCGGTCTGAGATTGGCTATTTCTGAAAAAATTAAATACGACTGGAGGAATGAACGATGAGTAATAAGTTGATTGATTTTGTCAACATTACCAAGTCCTACGGAACACAGACCGTTCTCGACGACCTGAATCTGTATATTCGTGAGAATGAGTTCCTGACTTTGCTGGGCCCGAGCGGCTGCGGCAAAACCACTACACTGCGCATCCTGGGAGGTTTTGAGAATCCGGATTCCGGACACGTGATCTTTGAAGGGAAAGATATCACCAATCTTCCGCCTAATAAGCGCCAGTTGAACACTGTTTTTCAGAAATAT
>JALEHU010000046.1 GCA_022770365.1 Blautia sp.
TGCTTCAAGAACAAGCCTGGATTTCTCCTCTGGTGAATGTTGTTGTCTTGCCATAGTTGGACTCCTTTCGCTATAAAATCATAAGGGAAATCCAACTTAAAAACAACGATTTTTTTGTCTTAATTTATGGGTTCATTATACTTGTTTACCGCTTCTGCAAAAGTTAGATTATCATGGTATTCACCAAGCGTAGGAAATTCCATACATTCTGCCACATAAAACGTCAAGGTCTGTACCGGTTTCTCTGCTGTCACTTCTACCTTCTGCTGATCCGATGCCGCTTCCCTGAAACTCTTTACTTTTTCTTCCAGGTACTCATTTGCCCTCGCAAGATATTCCTCAATCGTTCCTGATTTTTCCGCAGTAATCGGATTGATATCTACCGTCATACCGCCTATGGAAAGTCCATCTTCATGGAGCATATTGAAAAAATCATCTTCCTGTATATCTCCCTGAAATTCAATTACCACATCCACATCTGAATTTTCGTTCTCCATTCCTGCTGTACGGCTTCCATATACTCTTGCAGCCATGACCTGCACTTCATATCCAGCTTCATCAACCATACTCTGTGCGTAAGATAAAACTGTTTCTTCAATCTCCGCCCTGCTCATTTGGTTCAACGAAGTTTCCGGCTGCGTCATATTTGATACCGGTGGAATTTTCTGTGTTTCTCTTTCTTTAAGTTCTTCCCGTAAAAGGTTGATGAATCCGTCCAGTACCGCCGGATGGCTGTTCACAACAAAGTCTACATTTCTCTCATCTCCCCACGGGTTATTATCCTCAAATACAGGAATACTCTCTGCCCACTTTCTGTTCTCCACAGAAAATCTATTGTCCCATGAAAAATACCGCACGGTATTGGCAAGCACGTAGGACATCCTCTCTGCCCCATATTCCTCGAGTACAACTTTTGCTGCATCAGATGCAAGGTGCATCCCGTCAAACCGCTTCCTGATCACTTCCTCAATGGCATCACGGCAGGATATGTTTTCTTTTTCGGATTGCCTGTATGCTTCTGTCTCACCGTGTTCCCATGCATAAGCTGCTGAATACGGATAAATAGGATGCTCTTCCGGTTGTACCTGAAGCGGCACAATCCGATTTGCCGCCTCTGTTCTCTCCATAAATTCCTCATAGTTGATCACCTGACAGTCCTCAAAAGCCAGTCCCTCGTCCTCAAGGATTTCCCCGATTGCCTCTTCAATAGTCAGATCCGGATTTTCATAAACACCCCCATCCAGTTCCCGGTAATCATGGTCATAAAGAGTATAATCAAAACCTCCTTCTGTATGCTGAATAGTGAAATACCTGTCTCCAATCTTGTAAGCAATTTCTGCATCATGCAGGTCAATTTCCACATCCACCTGCTCTGCAGCATTGATAATTTCCGGATTATCCCACCCTTCTACATTCTGGTAATCCAAAATATTCCTGTCCACGCCATTGATACACTGGATAAAATCGAGGCTTCCCGGCAAAGGGAGGCTGTTCTGGATGCCAAAAGCTTTCTGCTTATGGTTGGGAAGGCTGAAATATGCCTGCAGGGCTTCCTGCATATCCGCATATTCCTTTATTTCCAGTGGCCCTGACTTCTGCAGATCTTCCACCACATAATAGTGGTCAATAAAGGGCTTTTCGTTTTCTTGTTCCTGTTGCTTTTCCAAAAACTGCGGCACCGCACGGAAACCAAAACTGTCTACATACATTGCCTGGTTTTCTCCATTTTTGTGAAGTAACACAATGTCACTGACTGACAGGGAGTGCCCGGTAAAATCCTCGGGACGAAACAGATTAAATTCTTCAAAAATATCATCCAGCGTCTGTCTTTCCTGAAGGGGTGCTATATAGACCAGCCTGTAATTATCCTTCTCAACTTTTAAGCCGGACTTTTCCAGACGATCCAGACTTTCAAAGCGGTGGTAATGCAGATCCTCACCATCCCTTAACTGATAGATACCAAACATATCCCTCCCAGCAGAAAACAGCTCATTTTCCATCTCTGCCATTTCTTTCTCAATCTGGTTCACCATTTTCATAGCGGATTCTCTCTGCCTCATCAATTCTGCGTATGTTGCCATAAGTTTCTCCTTTCTGTGGTTCTTGATCTATACTTTTCTATAAACTTGCTGCTTTCTCCCTGTTTCTTACGGTATCCAGCCCCGTCTGCTGGCTCTGTTCCTGATAATAAGCCAGTTTTCCCATGATAGACGGACGGTTTTCTTCTGTCCTCTGTCCTGTCCCATTTTTTACAGATAGATCCGGATTTTCTCCAAAAGACTGCCCGGTTTCATTTTCTTCCGGAAGATTCTCTTCATCGCCCGGTTCATCCAGACATTCCTCTGTTCCTTTTTCATCCATATTTAACAAGGCATTTAATTCTGCAAGGCGTTCCAGCTTTTCGTTCAGTTCATCCTCCTGCGCAAATGGTTTTTCCACTTCCTCCTTGGCATTTTCAAGCTGTTTCTCCGTATTCGCCAATAGTTCCTGCTCTTTTGCCTGGCTTTTTTCCATCCCATCCAAAACATTGTTGATACGGGTCAGATTACCAAAAGCATCGGAACCAACCTCAATGCTATGTGTCAGCGCACCTTTCAGGTTTAATGTAAATTTTTGATAAAAAGTGTCATAAACCACATTCATTTTAAATCCCAGATACTCCCCTATCTGCACCGGCTGGTTTGGTGTTTTCACCTGCTTGCAGAATGCGATCAGCGCAGTTCCTGCCTCCTTTTTATCCGTATATGTCCGGTCTCCCAGCGTCATGGAAAAGTTATCTTTATCCGCAGGCTTCACTTCCCTGTAATGGGCAATGTCAACCGCATAAGCAGCAATCAGTTCCTTTGTACTGCTGATTTTCTTCGGATAATGCTTCAGGATATTGTCCTGCAGGCGGTAGATCTGGCTTGTATGGTTGGCCTTTAACAGTTTCAGTCTGGAAACCTGTATATCCAGGTCCATTTTTTCTTTAATATAGGGATTGCCCGTTGCCAGTGCTTTTACCTCTGCGTAACTCAAACTGGCTTCATCTATATCCTCGCAGGAACGTACCGGTGAT
>JALEHU010000063.1 GCA_022770365.1 Blautia sp.
TTGAGATTTGGCACCTTAATTATATCACAAGTGGATGCTCTTTTTTCATTCACTTGATAGGTGAAAAGCAATATTCAGTTAAAACACGTAACTATGCGGCTTTCAGCCACTTTCACGGCTATGCCGTGAATAATCTAGGATGAATTAAAATTCTGGGAATGAGGAGGGAATCTGATCGGCAAAGCTGAGATAATGAAAGGGGTATTATAACATGACAAGATTCAACACAAAAGTAACACCAGAAATCGAGAGACTCACAGACATTTGTACGAGTCATACCAGTATGGATGTGTCTCTCTACGGAAAGTACGATGTGAAACGTGGACTGCGTGACATCAATGGCAAAGGCGTTCTTGCCGGATTGACCCAGGTATCGAATGTGAAGGCTACCAGAGTTGTAGACGGAAAAGAAGTTCCGTGTGCGGGAAGTCTTTCTTACAGAGGTTACGATATCAAAGAACTGACAGGCGGTTTCGTGAAAGATCATCGCTTCGGATTTGAAGAAACGACGTATCTTCTTCTTTTCGGAGAACTTCCGAATGAAGAGGAACTGAATAATTTTAAGAAACTGCTGTCCAACCAGCGTTCGCTGCCAACTAATTTTGTCCGTGATGTTGTGATGAAGGCACCAAGCAAAGACATTATGAATGCGCTTTCCAGAAGTGTGCTTACATTGTATTCTTATGATACCAATCCGGATGATATTTCTCTGCCCAATGTTCTGAGACAGTGCCTGAATCTGATCAGTGTATTTCCGCTGTTGTCAGTATATGGATATCAGGCTTATAATCATTACATCAGGGGCAAGAGTTTATATATTCACAATCCGAAAAGCGAGTTATCCACAGCCGAGAATATTCTGAGAATGCTTCGCCCGGATAAAAAGTATACAGATCTGGAGGCAAAAATTCTGGATCTGGCTCTGATTCTTCATATGGAGCATGGTGGAGGAAACAATTCTACTTTTACGACGCATGTGGTATCTTCTTCCGGTACGGATACGTATTCTGCTGTCGCTGCCGCCCTTGGCTCTCTGAAAGGTCCAAAGCATGGCGGTGCGAATATCAAAGTAGTCAGTATGTTCCAGGATATGAAGAAAGAAGTGAAGGATCCGGAGAATGAAGAAGAGGTAAGGAATTATCTGAAACGTCTTCTTCACAAGGAGGCCTTTGACAGAAGAGGCCTGATCTATGGTATGGGACATGCAATCTACTCCGTTTCAGATCCCCGTGCCGAGGTTCTGAAAGGATTTGTGGAAAAACTAGCCGAAGAGAAAGGCAGAATGAAAGATTACCGCCTGTATTCCATGGTGGAACGCATGGCTCCGGAGGTTATTGCGGAAGAACGGCGGATTTATAAGGGCGTCAGTGCCAATGTGGATTTTTACAGCGGGTTTGTGTACAGCATGCTGGATCTTCCTCTTGAATTGTATACACCGATGTTTGCAGTGGCAAGGATTGTCGGATGGAGTGCCCACCGTATGGAGGAATTGATCAATACGGACAAGATCATCCGTCCGGCATACAAAAACGTGCTTGAGGCAGCACAGTATGTGCCGCTTGATGAGCGATAAAGGCGGGAAATACATGTTTCGATGTTTTTTTCCGGATGAATACCGGGATTCGACCTATGAAATTGATTTTGACAAATTGTACCGGGAGGGTTACCGCGGACTGCTCTTTGATATTGACAATACACTTGTGCCTCATGGAGCACCTGCGGACGACAGAGCAATTGCCCTGTTTATACATCTGAAAGAACTGGGCTTCAGAAGCTGCTTTATCTCCAACAATAAGATAGGGAGAGTATCTTCATTTAATGATGCAGTTGGGGAGCGGTTTATAGAGAATGCCCACAAACCGTCGGTGCGCAATTATCTCAAAGCTATGGAGCTTCTGGGGACAGACACCGGCAATACGATTTTTATCGGAGATCAGCTTTTTACGGATATTTACGGAGCGAAGAGGGCGGGTATCCGTAATATTCTGGTGAAACCTATTGATTCAAAGGAAGAGATCCAGATTGTGCTGAAGCGTTACCTTGAAAAAATCGTACTATACTTTTACCAGAAGGAGGAAAGGAATTCATGAACCATATTGTGATTATCGGATTTATGGGTTCAGGAAAAACGAGAGTGGGAAAACGGCTTGCACAGGAATACGGTTTGCCGTTTATTGATGTTGACCGGGTTGTCACCAAAAAAATGAATCTGTCCATCAGTGAAATTTTTCAGAGATTTGGAGAGCCGTATTATCGTGCATTGGAAACAATCGTTGTCAAGGAACTGATCAATGACAAAGAAAGAAAAGTGGTTTCCCTTGGCTCCGGACTTCCTGTACAGGAACAGAATCAGAAATATCTAAAGGATCTTGGAACGATCGTATATCTGAAGGGTTCTCTGGAAACACTGAAAAAGCGTCTGGAAGCCGGCAGCAATGATCCGCTTCTGGAAGGGGATGACAGAGAAGAAAAGATCAAAAAACTTCTGAAGCAGCGTGATCCTGTATATGCCAAATTAGCAGATATTGAAGTTGTTACAGGTGTGAAGCCTTTTGAAGCATTGATTGAGGAAATTAAGCAAAAATTGGATGCATCCGCAAAAAAAATAGTTGAAAAAACTCGATAGGTATTATAGAATAGTTGATAGTGAAGCACATTAAGGAGGAAATATTATTATGATTTCAGCAGGTGATTTCAAAAACGGCATCACACTTGAGATTGACGGCAATGTTTGCCAGATCGTAGAATTTCAGCATGTAAAACCAGGAAAAGGTGCAGCATTTGTCAGAACCAAATATAAAAATATCATTACAGGATCTGTAGTTGAAAGATCTTTCCGTCCTACTGAGAAATTCCCGCAGGCTCGTATCGAACGCGTGGATATGCAGTATCTTTACAATGACGGTGAGTTATATTATTTCATGAATGTTGAGACATTTGACCAGATTGGTCTCAGCAAAGATCAGGTTGGAGATTCCCTTAAATTTGTTAAAGAAAATGAGATGGTTAAGATCTGCTCTCATAATGGCAATGTGTTTGCAATTGAACCGCCATTATTTGTAGAACTTGAAGTAACCGAAACAGAACCGGGATTTGCAGGCAATACTGCACAGGGTGCTACAAAACCGGCTACTGTTGAGACAGGTGCACAGGTTCAGGTACCGTTATTTGTTAACCAGGGCGACAAGCTTAAGATTGATACCAGAACAGGTGAATATCTGTCACGTGTATGATCAATATTGTATTATCAACTGCCATCGGTTCTGCCGGTGGCAGTTTTTTCGCTACAGGAAAATTCTGTTTACAGAATTTTTTGTATCGTAGATTTTACGGAATGGTTAGGATGGAGAGTATGAGGTATGTTATTTAATGCAATAACTGAAAACAGGGATTTTTACAGGCGGATTTTTAAGCTGGTTTTGCCGATCGTTGTGCAGAATCTGTTAAGTGCCGCTGTCAGTTCTGCGGATGTGGTGATGCTGAATTATGTGGGTCAGTCTTCCATATCTGCTGTTTCACTGGCATCACAGTATGCCAGTGTACTGTTTATGGTACTCTATGGACTGGGAACAGGAGCTACTATGCTCTGCGCACAGTATTACGGTAAGGGAGATATGCGGGCAATTCAGGCTGTGGAAGGAATTGTCATGCGGTTTAATCTTGGGATTTCACTGATTTTTGGTATTATGGCACTGACCATACCGGAGCAGATGATGCACATCTTTACAAATGACAGTGAACTGATTTCCATAGGTGCGTCTTATCTGCGCTGCGTAAGTGTATGTTATGTCTGCTGGGGAATCATCGAGTCTTATTTGTCAGTACTGAGAAGTATCGGACGTGTGACGATCAGTACAGTAATGAATGTACTGGCTTTTTCACTGAATATTGTCCTGAATGCGGTGTTTATCTTTGGATTGTTCGGTGCACCGAAGATGGGGGCTATGGGTGTGGCGATTGCCACGTCTGTTTCCAGATTCGTGGAACTTCTGGCATGTATGGTGGTTTCTGCACTTAGCAAAGATATTAAGCTGGATTTCCGGTATATGTTTATACGAAATAAGCAGCTGTTTTCGGACTTTGTCCGCCTTGCACTTCCTGCGGTAGGAAATGATGTGAGTTGGAGTGTGGCTTTTTCCATGTATTCGGTAATTCTGGGACATCTGGGCTCTGATGCGGTTGCGGCTAATTCCTTTGTTGTTGTGGTGCGTAATTTCGGAACGATTCTCTGCTTCGGAGTGGCCAGTGCCGGAGGAATTCTTCTTGGTAATGTCCTTGGAGAAAATAAACTGGAAGAAGCGCGAAAAGAGGCCAGAGAAGTTGTCAGGCTGACAGTGTTTACCGGAGCAGTCGGCGGGCTGATCGTTCTGGCAATCATGCCGTTTGTGCTGAAGTATGCGGATCTTTCCGAGCAGGCTCTGCATTATCTGAAATATATGCTGCTGATCAATGTGTATTACATCATGGGAACTGCAGTGAATACAACGATGATAGCAGGCATTTTCCGTGCAGGAGGAGACAGCCGCTTCGGACTGATCTGTGATACCATTGATATGTGGTGCTATGCTGTGCCATTGGGATTTCTGGCGGCATTTGTTTTTAAGCTGCCGGTAATGGTGGTCTATTTCCTTCTGTGCACGGATGAATTTGTGAAGTGGCCGTGGGTGATCAAACGATATCGAAACGGCAAATGGATCAGAAATATCACCAGGGATAATCTGTTTGAATGAAAACAAAGCTAGCGTAAAGTTTTAGTCGGAAAATTAAAAATGGTAATAAAAGAGAACACCACTTTGTGATAAAGTATTTAGTGACAAAACTAATACAAACAAAGGAAGGTGTTCTCTATGATTAAGAGTATAAAACATTTTGCGGAA
>JALEHU010000069.1 GCA_022770365.1 Blautia sp.
ACTCACCTCCACGTGTTCTGTAGTGTGTCAGTCTTATAGGATAATAATATCAGAAGGAAAACTAATAATAAAGTGAAAGAATCTATAGGGTTTCATAACCCCATTGGTGCCTTTCGCAGAAAGGTGGTAAATAAATATGAAGGAAAAGTGTTTGTGGTGGATCACGGAAGAGCAGCTACTCCTCTGCACCGTTCCATCCTGGATGCACTGGAGCTGATTGAAGAAGGATACATCGCTGTCCGGATTAAAGAAATTCTTGAGGAACAGCGGAACAAAATGTCTATTTACATTGGTGTGGATACACTGGAATACCTGAAAAAAGGAGGAAGGATCACTCCTGCCGCTGCTGCAGTGGGAAGTGTGCTTCATATTAAGCCGGTTCTGAAACTGGACGTGGGCAAGCTTGACGGCTACAAAAAGTGCCGCGGCTTTGCCAAAGCACGCAGGATCATGATTGATGCACTGAAAGAAGATCTGGATACCCGCTTCAAAGAATGGTATGACAGAAATGAAGTCTGCATTATGGCGGCATCATAAATCAAATATTTTTATATATGTTTTTTTAAAAAAGGATTGCATTTGTCACTTTATTCGTGTAATATATTAAAATATTAAAGAATCAGAAAGATATGGCACCGATTACGAAGACGAATCGCAAGAGGTGTTTTTTTATATATATCAGGATACTTACTGATGAATCTTGTATATAATAAGGAGGAGCTATTATGACTGAAAATGAAATGATGAATATCGACGAGATGGGGGAATTAAAGCGTCCGATGCAGGAACTTCAGGACGAACTGATGAGGAACCACCGCATCGATCCGAACCTTTATATTGAATATGATGTTAAGAGAGGACTCCGTGACTCTGCGGGCAAGGGTGTGCTTACCGGTCTGACAGAAGTATCTGATGTAAACGCCTATGATCTGATCAATGGACGTAAGATTCCTGCGGAAGGAAGTCTTTATTATCAGGGATATAATATATATGATCTGGTAAACGGGCTGAAGGGCAGGAGATTCGGGTTTGAGGAAACAATTTATCTGCTGCTTTTCGGAAGACTGCCAGGTGAGGCGGAACTGGACCAGTTTGTCAATGTGATGTTTGAACTTGAGACCTTAAGCGGACGTTTTGTGCGTGATGTTGTTATGAAGGCTTCCAATGCCAATATCATGAACTCCATGCAGAGATGTATCCTGACGCTGTATACATATGATTCTAATCCGGAAGATATTTCCGCAGAGAATGTTCTCCGTCAGAGTCTGGAACTGATTGCCAAGCTTCCTCTCATCGCGGTTTATTCTTATCATTCCTATCGTCATTTCCGCAAGGATGAGACCCTGTTTATCCGGAATCCGGAGAAAGGACTTTCCCTGGCAGAAAATATCCTTCTGATGCTCCGACCCAGCGGACAGTATACCGAACTGGAAGCGAAGGTACTGGATATTGCACTGGTGCTTCATGCAGAACACGGCGGTGGTAATAACTCTACCTTTACCACGCATGTAGTCACCTCTTCCGGTACCGACACATATTCTTCCGTGGCTGCTTCCATCGGCTCTCTGAAAGGTCCCCGTCATGGTGGTGCCAACCTCAAGGTTCAGGATATGTTTGAGGATATCAAAGCTCATGTGGAAGACTGGACTGATGAAGATGAAGTGGAGACTTACCTGCGTAAAATATTAAATAAAGAGGCGTTTGATCATACCGGACTGATCTACGGAATGGGACATGCGGTTTATACATTATCTGATCCCAGGGAAGTTATTCTGAAAAAATTTGCCGGAAAACTTGCAGAGGAAAAGGGCCTGAATGATGAATTTGCGCTCTATGAACTGGTGGAACGTCTTGCCGGAAGACTGATCATGGAACAGCGAAAACTGTTTAAGAATGTATGTGCGAATGTGGATTTTTACAGCGGATTTGTTTACACCATGCTGGGTATTCCGAAGGAATTATTCACACCGATTTTTGCGATTGCGCGTATTCCGGGCTGGAGTGCACATCGTCTGGAAGAACTTCTGAATGCCAGCAAGATTATCCGTCCCGCATACAAATATGTCGGACATCATACGGAGTTCATTCCTATTGAAGAGCGCTGAAATGGATTTCATAGAGAATATGCCGGATCTGGACAGAATGTAACTGTTCAGTATCCGGCTGATCATGAGTTTCAGATTCCGCTGACACGGATAGCTTCAACAACCTCGGCTATTTTTTCCGGCGGCAGCACAAGGGCGAAACGGACATAGCCTTCCCCGTGAGGGCCGAAACTCGCTCCGGGAGTGACGATGACGCCGGCCTTTTCCATGAGCTCCATGCAGAAAGCCATGCTGTCTGTGCGGCTGCCGGGGATTTTTGCCCATACGAACATGGTACCTTTACCGTTGGGCAGTTCCCAGCCAATGCTGCGAAGGCCGTCACACAGAGCATCCCGGCGTTTCTGGTAGTCCTGACATTGCTGCTGAACACTTTCCAGAGGACCGTTAAGAGCTGCGATGGCTGCTTTCTGAATGGGAAGAAACATGCCGAAATCAATCTGGCTGCGGAGCTTGCGAAGAGCCGCGATTACATCCGGTCTGCCAACAAGAAAGCTGATTCTTGCGCCAGTCACATTAAAAGATTTGGAAAGACTGAAAAATTCTACGCCTGTTTCACGTGCTCCGGGAACAGAAAGGAAGCTTCCGCCGTATGCGCCGTCAAAAATAATATCGCTGTAGGCATTATCGTGAATGATCAGAATGTCATATTTTTGGGCAAATGCGACAATTTCTTCGTATAGGCCGGGTGATGCGATACTTCCCACAGGATTAGAGGGAAGGGAAACGATCATGTATTTGGCTTTTCTGGCAACTTCTTCGGGAATATCTGCAACATATGGAAGAAAATCATGCTCTGCAGTTAACGGATAATAATATGGCACAGCACCGGCCAGAAAGCTTCCTGCTGCAAAAACAGGATAGCAGGGATCCGGCAGCAAAACGGTGTCTCCTTCATCACAGAGAGTCATTCCAAGGTGCCCCATACCTTCCTGGCTGCCATATACGGACATGACCATATCCGGTGTGATATTCACCTGGAAGCGACGCTGATAATAATCACAGACAGCATCCAGAAGTTCGGGGAGATCTCGAAGGCTGTATCTCCAATTTGCGTCATCCTGTGCCGCTTCAATCAGTGCTTTTTTGATATGTTCCGGTGTGGTGAAATCGGGTGTTCCCACACTCATATTGTAGATTTTTTTGCCTTGTGCCTCCAGCTCCAGGCGCCGGTTATTCAGATCAGCAAAAATCTCATTTCCAAATAAATTCAGTCTTTTGGAAAAATGCATCATTTGTATCCTTCTTTCTTTTATTAACGTACAAAGTCATGTTTATTCTAGCATTTCAGAGATTGGAAAACAAGGAAATTCTGCACAGAAACAGCAGTCCTGTCCATGATAAATTTTAGGGGTTGCAATTCTGCAGGTATTTGCTATAATAAGGGAGAAAAACGGGGTGCTCATAGAAATGGGCTGAGAGAAAGCGGAAGCTTTTAACCCATAACCTGATTTGGATAATGCCAACGTAGGGAAACAGAAAGCGGAGTTTTTGCGCGGAATGCCTTAATTGGTGTTTGGCGCTTTTTTTTCGCTGCCGAGCGGCAAATTGGGGGCACCACCTTGGGCCGCTATAAAAAATGATACAGAAGAATCTGTATTCATGATCACCGGATTACAGGTGAAGGCGCTGAAATATAAGGAAAAGAGGAAAAAGTATGAAGAACTCAAACACAAAGAAAATCGCGTTAACTGCAATTTTTGCGGCAATCGCCGTCGTCGGTTCCACATTTTCCATTCCTGTATTCGGCTCCAAATGCGCGCCGGTACAGCATCTGGTGAATGTACTCTGCGGTATTTTGCTGGGACCATGGTGGGCACTTGCCGCTGCATTTATTGCAAGTCTGATCCGCAACCTTCTGGGACTGGGAACACTTCTGGCATTTCCGGGCAGTATGTGCGGTGCATTTCTTGCGGGATTCCTGTACAGAAAGATGAAGATGCTACCTGCCGCTTATGTGGGAGAAGTGTTTGGAACGGCTGTCATCGGAGGTATGCTTTCTTATCCGATTTCTGCATTTATTCTGGGCAATGAGAACGCAGCATTATTTACATTTGTCGTACCATTTCTGATCAGTACTGTAGGTGGTACATTGATTGCAATTGTTATTACAGTTGCACTCAGGAATGTGGGTGCACTGGAAAATATGAAAACACAATTAAATGCATAATTGATCGATAGCAAATGAAAGGCATAATGCAGGAAAGGGCATTTTGAGATATGGCAGAACTTACGTCAGAAAAAATATGTGATCTTTGGAGTGCGATACAGGAAGAAAGGCCTGTGATCCACTGCATCACCAATGTGATCACGATCAATGACTGCGCAAACATTCTTCTGGCAGCGGGCGCGTCGCCAACCATGGCACATCACCCGCTGGAAGCCGCTGAAGTGACGGAACGCTGCCGTGCGCTGGTGTGTAATCTGGGAGCAACGGAATCCTTTGAGGCTATGCTTGCCGCAGCTCGAAGAGCTTCTGAGATTGGTCATCCCATCGTTCTTGATCCGGTAGGCGTATCTGGGTCTTCTTATCGCAGAAGCCTGTGCTTTGAACTGATGAATCAGGCAATGCCTTCTGTTATTCGCGGAAATCTTTCTGAAATCAGAGCAATTGCCACACAGAGCTGCACAGCAGCCGGAGTAGACGCAGCTAAAGAGGATATGATCCATGGGAAAAACCTGGACGATACAGCAAAGATTGTTCAAAGACTTGCAAAAAACAGGGGAACGATTGTGATCGCCTCCGGGGAGACAGATGTGATTTCAAACGGAAACGTCGTCTATTCAGTACATAACGGCAGCAGGATGATGTCCGGGATCACTGGTTCAGGGTGTATGGCATCGGTTCTTCTGGGGGCTTTTCTCAGTATTGAGAATACGCTGGAGTCGGCTGCGGCTGCCTGCTGTGTAATGGGGATATGCGGAGAACTGGCGCAGCGGAGAACCAGAGAACTGCGAGCCGGGACAGGAACATACCGTACAGAGCTGATTGATGCAGTTTCCCTTCTGAAGAGAACACAGATCAAAGAAATGGCCCGGGTGGAGAAGTACGAAAGTACTGAACAGATATAAAATCTGAACAGATATAGAATAAAGGAAGGATTTTCGGAATTGCGGTTCCGGTATCCTTCCTTTTTTATTTATATGAAATCAAATTCGGAAAAAGCATGATAAAAGGTATTTTTGTTACAGAAAATGAGAATACTTGTTTATGAGAAATTGACGACACGCACAAAGAAAAAAATAAAAGATTGTCGAAAATGACGATTTACAAATGAAAACTCATATTATATAATGTGCGTGAAAAGTGAAAACGATATCATATTTCGTAATTAAAATATGAAATTTAGGAAAGGATGGTTTTTTAATGCAGCAGGTATATGTAAAATTCAATAACGTAGAACAGGTAACAAACTTTATCAACATTATAGACAAGATTGATATCGATTTTGATCTGGGTATGGGAAACCGCACAGTAGATGCAAAGTCTGTCATTGGTGTATTTGGCCTTGACCTGACAAAACCTCAGTTGCTTCGTTATGATTCTGATGATCATCGGATCATGGAAAAGATCACTCCATTCCTGGCAGCAGCAGAATAAATTTTCTGTATGGCAGATATAAAGTTGGTATAAGGGCTGTGTGCTGATATATTTTCAGTATGCGGCTTTTATTTTTTTATAAAAATCAGCAAAGGGTGAGTTTTGTGACAACAAGTATGACGAAGGGACGGCCGCTGAAACTGATACTTCAATTTGCCGCGCCACTGCTTATAGGGAATCTGCTGCAGCAGACGTATAATATTATTGATGCGGCTATTGTCGGACGTGTGCTAGGGACGGAGGCACTGGCAGGAGTTGGTGCCTCCAGCAGCGTGCAGTTTCTGGTTCTTGGTTTTTGTACGGGAACGCAGGCTGTAAGCGGACTTCTCTGTCTGTGCTTTATTGTAAAACATGTGGAAGTACTGCGCCTATCCAGAAAGAACTGCCGTATGCAGAAGGATGTGACGAAAGAACTGGCTTTGATGGGATTTCCCATGGGACTTCAGTTCTCTATCACAGCTATCGGCAGTATGGTCATGCAGTCTGCGAATAACGGGCTGGGAAGTGTCTATGTTTCCGGTTTTACAGCAGGTATGAGAATCAAACAGTTTACTATGTGCCCTTTTGATGCGATTGGAACGGCGATTTCTGTATACTGCGGACAGAATTTGGGAGCCGGCAAACCGGACAGGATCCGTAAAGGTATTTACGAAGGGCTTGTGATCGCAGTCGTTTATGGGCTTGCAGCCGGTATGATCCTGATTTTCTTCGGAAGGACGCTTTCGATGCTGTTTGTAAGCAAAGAAGCAGCAGATGTACTGGATGCATCAGGCAAATACCTTCGCTATCTGGGATTTTTCTATTGGGCTCTGGGAATTCTGAATGTATGCCGTCTTTCCACACAGGGGCTTGGTTATTCAGGGAGGTCTGTTTTTTCCGGCGTTACGGAAATGTTTGCAAGAAGTATCGTAGGTATTGTGTTTGTACAGTATTTTGGTTTCACTGCTATTTGTGCCGCTGATCCTGCAGCATGGGTGTCCGCATGCTTTTACATAATACCCACATGCCTTTTCTGCGTGAAAAGGGCATCGGAACGGCTGAAAGGCTAGTACAGTGAATAATAAATAACCAGCCATATCGCTTGCCTGATTTTTCACTGTACTAGTACATCGGTTTCGAAATTACTATACGCTGAGTTTTTTCTCCAGAATCCATCCGGACAGAAGATTAAACAGGACAACGAACAGAAGTATCACTCCTGCGTTCAGCAGAGAGTTCAGAGTCAGATTGGAAAGTTCTGGAAGATAGTCTGTGATTGTTCCGACCAGCCAGGAAAGCAGTATGAAAAGTACGAAGCTGATAAGACCGCTCAATCGTTTGCCTGCAAGTACCGTGCAGGAAAGGATGACAGCGAGATATCCGACAGTTATGGTGAGAAACCAGCTGAGCAGAAATTCCGCTGCAAAAGCCAGAGCTTCATACCAGGTAGGGAGGTTTCCAAAGAACATATTTAAAATACGGTTCATATCGGTCATAAATTCATTCAGACCATCCACATATATTCCGGAAAGTGAAATATCAATGACAGCAATTAACAGGAAAAAAGCTCCTGCAGCTGCAATGGTGATCAGATTTTCCAGAGCCTTTGCGCCAAGAATCTGGAAGCTGTTTCGGGGAACCATGAACAGCATATAACTCTGTTTCGTATTCAGATCTCTGGATAAAACCAGGATGCTCTCGATTCCAATATAGAAAATTCCAAACATGGCGCATGCCATCAGAAGAAAAATTCCCCAGAAAAATCCATCTTCCCAGTCTGCAAATAACCCGATCAAAAAAAGCAGTTCTGCGGCAGCTGCAAAAAAAAGAATAATCAGTTTGGAAAGGGTGGTTTTTCGAAATTCGTATTTGATCAGTTTTCCCATGATTCAGTTCCTCCTTGACCATATATGGTTCGGTATTCATCAGCAATGGACCTGCCTTCGGCAAATCGTACGTCTTCTACCTGACAGGTTCTGATCAGCTGTCCGTCTTTTATGAAAACAGCTGTGTCGATAATTTTTTCCAGTTCGTCTACAAGGTGGCTGGAGATGACGATAGAGTTTTCCTCATCGGCTGCTTCAATAATGCTGGAGATGATCTGGTCTCTTGCCAACAGATCGATGCCGTTAAGAGGTTCATCCAGCAGATAAACGCTGGCTTTGCGTGCCATGGTGACGGCAACTTTCAGCTTGGCCATCATGCCGGAAGAAAGTGATTTGGTTTTCATTTTTTTATCAAGCTGCATACGGGAGAGCAGATTCTCGTATTTTTCCATGGAAAAATCCCCGAAGAAATCCTGATAATATTTCCCCACGTCATCAGCAGTCATCCATGGATAAAAGTAGGGCTCTGTGGACATATAAGCGATTTTACTGCGGCTTTTGGCATTGATTCTTTCGTTTTTATAATAAAAATCTCCTTCTGTAGGCTTTACAAGACCAATTGCCATTTTCATCAGAGTGGTCTTGCCGCTGCCGTTGGGTCCGAGGAGAGCATAGATCCTGCCCGGCTCAATCTGCATGGAAATGGAGTTTACGGCTGTTTTTGATCCATATTTCTTGGTGATATTTCTGCATTCCAGCATTGGATTATTCCCCTTTCTTTTCAGTTTTTATAAATCTTATGGCTTCTTCACAGGTGAATCCAAGTTGTGTCATTCCCTCTATGAATTGTCTGATAAGTTCCTGTGCCATTTCTTCTTTCATCCGTCTGATCCTTTCTTCATTGTCTGTGACAAAAGTTCCCATTCCCCGGCGGGTGAAGCAGATGCTCTCTGACTCAAGCTCGCGATAGACACGGCTTGCGGTGTTGGGATTGATGGTATATTTCAGTGCAAGTTCCCGCACGGACGGGAGTTTCTGCCCGGGAGAAATCGCGCCTGTTACAATATCACGCTTAATCGAATCCATCACCTGGAGATAAATGGGAAGCTCTGCTTTAAAATTCATGCGATGCCTCCTTTGTACTAGTGTACTAATGATATAGTACACTGATGCTGCATAAATGTCAAGGCAGTTCGAAAAAAATATACTACTTAGTTTATTAGGCTTCCGCCTTGTGCTAAAATCCCGGCGAAAGCCAAATTAACTAAATAGCGAAAGAATATGATTTCAAATTGTATTCTCAGTAAGAATAAGTTATACTTAAAGGAAGACTACAGGAAGTCATCCTGAAAGATAACATAGATATTATGGAGGAAAACAAATGTCTGAAATAAGTGAAAAACTCAGAGCAGAATTTAAAAAGAGCGATGATGAGAGAGATGCATTGCTGACCACACCGGAAGATGTAGAACGCTGGGACAATATCGTATATGGTCATGTGGACAGAAATATCCAGAAACTGGATGTTTACCGTCCGAAGCAGGCGGAAGGAGAAGACCTGCCGGTCATTATCAGTGTGCATGGCGGTGGTTGGGTATATGGAGACAAAGAACGCTATCAGTATTATTGTATGAGTCTTGCACAGAGAGGATTTGCAGTGGTGAATTTTACCTACCGCCTGGCTCCGGATCATAAATTTCCGGCGCCTCTGGAGGATCTGAACCTTGTATGTAAATGGGTCATGAAAAGAGCGGGAAGATATCATTTTGATACAGAGAGAATCTTTGCGGTAGGAGATTCTGCCGGTGCACATCTGCTGGGACTCTACGCAGGAATCTGTACAAATCCGGATTACGCATCCAGATATGAATTTGAGGTTCCGGAAAACTTTGCACTCACAGCAATCGCGCTGAACTGCGGCGTATATGCAATTGAAAAAGGAGATGCAGATCAGGAACTGACAATGGAACTGATGAAAGATTTTCTTCCGGAGCAGGGAACAGAGGAAGAACTGGAAAATATCAATGTGCTGAACAGGATCACAGACGTTTATCCTCCTGTATTCTGTATGACAGCAGTAAATGATTTCCAGAAAGTCCAGGCACCCGCCCTGGTTCAGAAACTGATGGAGAATAATGTCCCGTTTGTATTCCGCGTTTTTGGAGACAAAGTGAATAAACTGGGACATGTATTCCACTGTGATGTCAAGACGGTTGATGCCGCACAGTGCAATGATGCAGAATGTGATTTCTTCAGAGAATTCTGTTTCTGAGAAAAGGGGTTTCTCTTGAAAGCATAATTTCCTTGTGATAAATTGGGTATATATAATGTGGAGGAGGAACATCATGAAAATATCAACGAGAGGCCGATATGCGATTCGGGTAATGCTTGATCTGGCTGAACATAATCAGGAAGGGTATATTCCCCTGATGGATATTGCCAGGAGACAGGAAATTTCCGAGAAATATCTGGAGGCAATCGTATCTTCATTCAGTAAAAACGGATTTGTCCGTGCCCTTCGTGGTAAAGGCGGCGGTTATATGCTGGCCAGATCGCCGGAAGAATATACAGTCGGCAGTATTTTAAAACTTGCAGAAGGATCACTTGCACCCGTCGCCTGTCTTGAGGATATGCCCAATAAATGCCCGAGAGCAGCGGAATGCAAAACATTGAAAATGTGGGAAGGTCTGCACAAACTGATCGATAATTATTTTGACGGGATTACTCTTCAGGATCTGCTGACAGAAGATGCAGACGTCTGTAATTATGTAATATGAGAACTATTCTATTCAAATAAAAGAGAGCAAATTCTGCTACCTATATCTTGTTAGAGACAGGAGGTCAGGATTTGCTCTTTTCATTTATTGTTGGGGCTGACGGGTATCAGGTGTGTGCCCATGGGCACTGTAAAATCATACCAGATATTTAGCGGCTATTTTGTCAACCACGTTTGTATTATCTGCGATCCATGCGTCATATGGTTTGCCGGAGGCTGCAACAGTCTGTCCGAGTTCTACGAGAAATGAAGGAATGCTGTCCTGCAGGATTGTTCCGGCTTCATGACCGAATGCTTCTTTGCCCTGTGCTTCCTTTCCGTTGATGTACAGCACGAATGCGGGCTGGGATTTGCCGTCAATAGATTTGGCAGCGCCGCGGAATCCAAGAGCCCCGGTCTGATGAGTGCCGCAGGAGGACGGGCATCCGGAGATATGGATCTGCGGAAGAGCTCCATCCGGAATGGCTGCTTCTCTCACTGCATTGATACAGGCTTTCAGAAGGGCCTGTGAATCACGAAGGCCGACCTGGCAGATGCTTGCGCCGATACAGCTTACGGAAGTTTCGAACAGAGTCTGAGCACCGTCATTTGTCAGTTCCAGAACCTTTTGTGCCTCTGAACCGGTGAGGTTGATGATATATGCGCCTTCATCAGGAGCAAGACGCATTTCTGCATCGGGGATTTCTGAGAGAAGATCGCTGAGCCGGCAGAATGTTTCTGCTGAAGGCTGGCCGCCGATGGGATGCCATGCAACTGTATAAAGTCCGTCCTGCTTCTGGGTAATTACACGGGAACCGGATGCTGCAGAGTCATCGCCTGTTTTGGTGCACACGGGGGCACTCACAGAAATTGTCAGATCTTCTCCGGATGCCAATACTTCATCCAGCTTTTCCAGATATGCTTTTTTGTAATTCTCCGCACCGCCAAGAGCTTCCTGCATGTATCGTGTTCTGGCTTTGGCGCGGTTGTCATAATTGCCGTAAGCGCGGAAAGTAAGCCACATGGCTTTGATATAATATAAAATCTTATCAGGCTCAATGCCTTCCGCGACTTTTACTCCAAAGCGCGGATTATTTCCAAGACCACCCGCACTGTAAACGTCAAATTTGCCGTCTTCTCTGGCTGTGAAACCCAGATCCCGGTAGGTGGCGTGAGTGAAATTCTTTGGTGAGTTGGAGAAGCAAACCTTAAGTTTGCGAGGCATTTTTTCTGCTTTGATAAAATTCATCAGATATTCTGCTGCAGCTTCTGCATAAGGAATTACATCGAAATATTCATCTGCTTCCACTCCGGAAAGAGGAGAACACATAACATTGCGGGGAAAGTCTCCGCCGCCGCCCATGGTCACGATTCCGCAGGAAAGAGCTCCTTCCATGATGTCATAAACCATATCCGGCTGCAGGTCGTGAAGCTGGATGGTCTCACAGGTAGTAAAATGGATGCGCTGAATGTTGAAACGGCGTACCGCATCAGCAGTAAAAGCCATTTTTTCTTTTGTTACACGTCCGGCAGTCATTCTCAGCCGAAGCATGCTGGCCTGACCGCCTTTCTGCGCATAGCTTCCATAAAGGCCGGAGAAACCTTTGTATTCGTTTTTCTTGATTTCACCTTTATAAAATGCTTCCGTTTTTTCTTTGAAAGCCTGCATTTCCTGCTTCCAGGACAGAGGTTCTATTTTGTTCATAACCAATCCTCCAGTATATTGATATCGTAACTGCAAAACTGTACCTGTATATGGATGAACAGATACGGATAAATATATAATAATTATAGAAGTGTTTCGAAAAGATGTCAATGAGAAGATACGCACTGACATCTGTGCCAAAGACAGGGATAAAAATAAGAGAAGACTGTTCTTTCCGGTTCATATAGGAACTGATATACAACAGTGTTTCAAAAAAAGTGGATTGACATACATTTTTCGGATTAATATAATAAGGAGATAAGGAATAAGAAAATGAGTAATAAGAACGTATGCAATAAGATAATATGCAGAACATAAATAAACAGAACGATGATTTGCTGAAGAAGGCAGGGAGGTTTCATGTTAAAAGAATACTTTAGTATACCCAATCTTATGGGATATTTTCGAATATTGATGATACCGGTATTTTTATATACCTATTATCACGCGGAAAGCCGTGAAGATTATCTGGCGGCATTTTTAATTCTGGGAGTTTCTTTGCTTACCGATTTTTTCGATGGTAAAATCGCCAGAAGATTCAATATGGTAACAGAATTTGGAAAGATTCTGGATCCGGTGGCGGACAAACTGACACAGGGTTCTCTTGCAATTGCCGTGTTGCTGCGCTGCCCGATGATGAAGCTGTTTTTGGCAGTGTTTCTTGTAAAAGAGTGCTATATGTCACTGATGGGACTCTACATTATCAAAAAGAAAAACATCCGAAAAGGAGCACAGTGGTTTGGGAAAATTACTACGGCAGTGGTGGATGCGGGAATTATGGTTCTTCTGCTGGCACCAAATCTTCCGGCGAATGTCGCAGACACTCTGATTATTGTAATGATCGCTTTTATGTTGTTTTCTCTGATAAATTATATCCGGTTTTACCATGGAATCCTGAAATCAGAAGGAACAGCAGAAGAATTATGATATATCTGATATAAAAAGGTTCCTTCCGGATTCAGGACTGCTGAATCCGGAAAGAACCTTTTTATTATCTCATATTTAAACTTAATCAGGCTCGTTCTGGAAATACTCTCTTGTAAGCCGTATAACAATGGGAGCGAGCAGAAAAAGTGCGATCAGGTTAGGGATAGCCATGAGTCCGTTGAAGGTCTCTGCAATGCTCCAGATCAGACCAAGGTCAACAGTCGCACCCAGAAGTGCAACCAGAGAATAAGCTACCATAAAAGGCTTAATGGTTTTGCTTCCGAGAAGAAATTCCATACAGCGTGCTCCGTAAAGGCCCCAGCCGATAATGGTGGAAAAAGCAAAACAGCACATGGCGATGGCGGTAAAAATGGAAACCCAGTTGCCGTAAACACTTGTAAAGCCTGAGATTGTCAGTTCTGCACCGGCAGCAGAGCCATAGGGAACTTCAACACCGCTTAACAGAATAACAAGAGCCGTGAGTGTGCAGATCACTATGGTGTCCATAAATACTTCAAAGATTCCGAAAAATCCCTGCTTGACAGGCTTGCGGGTATCTGCACAGGCGTGAGCGATGGAGCCTGTACCAAGACCGGCTTCATTGGAAAAAATACCGCGGGAGACACCTTTTTTCATGCTGAGGAAGAAGCTTCCTACAATACCGCCTGTTACCGCAGCAGGCTGAAACGCTCCTCTGATAATGGAACCGAAAACAGCAGGCACACGGTTGAGATTCAGAAGAATCACTCCGATTGCAAGCAGGATATATATCAGCGCCATTACGGGAACAAGTTTTTCAGTAACTTTTCCGATTCGTTTGATTCCGCCGAGAAGTATCAGACTGACAAGGATGGTAATAATAATACCAATGATCAGGCAGCTCATTTTGATTCCGGAATCAGAAAGAATACCGTAATTGATGAGAGCGGAATTGATGGCGGCAGTAATCGTATTGACCTGTGTGGCATTGCCGGTTCCGAATACGGCAAGTACGCCGAAAAGAGAAAACAGATATGCAAGCCAGATCCATTTTTTACCAAGTCCGTTTTTGATGTAATACATGGGACCGCCTACCAGATCACCGTTCCTGTTCTTTTCGCGGAAGTGGACGGCGAGAGTGACTTCGGAAAACTTAGTGCACATACCAAGCAGTGCGGAGATCCACATCCAGAAAACAGCTCCAGGTCCTCCAATGGCAATCGCACCGGCGACTCCGGCAATATTACCGGTGCCAACTGTCGCCGCAAGTGCCGTACAGACTGCCTGGAACGGAGTGAGAGCACCGTCCGCAGCTTCTTTCTTGCGGAACATTCGTCCGAGAGTGCATTTCATAGCGTAGGGGAACTTGCGGATCTGAATAAATCCGGACCGGATACTTAAATATAATCCAACACCGATGATACAGATCATAGCTGGTACACCCCAGATGAAATCGTTGACAATACTGTTGAGATTTTCAATTGTTTGCAGCATATATACCTTCCTATCTGTGTGTGATGAGAGGGTGTAACTGATAACACCCTGATTAAAAATGTAAAATGAATGTAAAAATTTTAGCATAAATTACCATAAATGTACAGATTTTTATACATTTTTATGCAATATGGAAGGGAAAGTTCCGGTAGGGAGGGGGCAGAAAAAATAAATTAGCACTCACCGAAAGAAAGTGCTAACAAACTCTTGACACAGTTTTAGAAAAGTGTTATATTTCACATAGAACAGAAAAACAGTCGACGTTTATAAATAGTGATGTCTGCACAGACAGTCGTTTCCATTTAGAAATACGTTTCTATAAATAAGGAGGAAGCCTATGAATATCAGTAAATTTACACAGAAATCCATTGAGGCTGTCCAGAACCTGGAGAAAGTCGCATATGAATACGGCAACCAGGAAATCGAACAGGAGCATCTTTTGTATACCCTTCTGACACAGGAGGACAGCCTGATTCTCAAGTTGATCGAGAAGATGGAGATTAATAAGGAATATTTCCTGAATACAGTGAAAAAAGCGCTGGATGCGAAAGTGAAGGTATCCGGCGGAGAACTTCGCTTCGGTCAGTACCTGAACAAGGCCATGGTAAGCGCGGAGGATGAAGCGAAAGCCATGGGAGATGAATACGTTTCCGTGGAACATCTGTTTTTGTCCATTCTGAAGCAGCCAAGCCCCGGCGTACAGAAAATTTTTAAGGAATTCGGCATTACCAGAGAGCGTTTTCTTCAGGCTCTGTCTACAGTTAGAGGCAATCAGCGTGTAGTCAGCGATAACCCGGAAGCCACCTATGATACGCTGAATAAATACGGTGAGGAACTGGTGGAGAAAGCCCGCAATCAGAAAATGGATCCGGTGATCGGACGTGATGCGGAAATCCGGAATATCATCCGCATTCTTTCCCGTAAGACCAAGAATAATCCGGTTCTGATCGGTGAACCCGGTGTGGGTAAAACAGCAGCCATCGAAGGTCTTGCCCAGCGTGTGGCAAACGGTGATGTCCCGGAGGGACTTAAGAATAAAAAGATTTTTGCCCTGGATATGGGTGCTCTGGTGGCAGGTGCCAAATACAGAGGAGAATTTGAGGAACGACTGAAAGCTGTTCTGGAAGAAGTGAAAAAGAGCGAAGGCAATATCATCTTGTTTATCGATGAGCTTCACCTGATCGTAGGTGCCGGCAAGACCGACGGTGCCATGGACGCAGGAAATATGCTGAAGCCGATGCTTGCGAGAGGAGAGCTGCACTGTATCGGTGCCACTACTCTTGATGAGTATCGTCAGTATATCGAGAAGGATGCTGCTTTGGAACGTCGTTTCCAGCCGGTGATGGTGGATGAGCCGACCGTGGAGGATACCATTTCCATTCTTCGCGGACTGAAAGAACGCTATGAGGTTTACCACGGTGTCAAGATCACCGACAGTGCCCTGGTGGCAGCTGCAACGCTTTCTCACCGTTATATTACCGATCGTTTCCTTCCGGACAAAGCCATTGACCTTGTGGATGAAGCATGTGCTCTGATCAAGACTGAATTGGATTCCATGCCTACCGAACTGGATGAACAGCGCCGCAAGATCATGCAGCTGGAGATTGAAGAATCCGCTCTTAAGAAAGAAACAGACAGCCTGAGCAGGGAGCGTCTGGCAGATCTTCAGAAGGAACTGGCGGAATTAAGAGATGCCTTTAATACACAGAAGGCCCAGTGGGATAATGAGAAACATTCTGTTGAGAAGCTTCAGAAGCTTCGTGAACAGATTGAGGATGTCAACAAACAGATTCAGAAAGCACAGCAGGAATATAATCTGGAAAAAGCTGCCGAGCTTCAGTATGGTGAGCTTCCAAGACTGCAGCAGCAGCTGGAAATTGAAGAGCGCAATGTGAAAGACAGTGACCGCAGACTGGTTCATGAGGCTGTGACAGAGGATGAGATCGCCAGGATCATTTCCCGCTGGACCGGGATTCCGGTAACGAGACTGACGGAGGGAGAGAGAACCAAGCTCCTTGGTCTGGAAGAACAGCTTCATAAGCGCGTGATCGGTCAGGACGAGGGTGTACGCCGTGTGACAGATGCGATTCTCCGTTCCAAAGCCGGAATCAAGGATCCCACCAAGCCCATTGGCTCCTTCCTGTTCCTTGGACCTACCGGTGTGGGTAAGACGGAACTTGCCAAGACTCTTGCGGAAACACTGTTTGATGATGAACAGAATATGGTCCGTATTGACATGAGTGAGTATATGGAGAAATATTCTGTATCCAGACTGATCGGAGCGCCTCCGGGATATGTGGGATATGAAGAAGGCGGCCAGCTGACAGAGGCAGTCAGGAGAAAACCGTACAGTGTTGTTCTCTTTGACGAGATTGAGAAGGCTCACCCGGATGTATTCAACGTTCTCCTGCAGGTTCTGGATGACGGCAGAATTACCGATTCCCAGGGCAGAACGGTGGATTTCAAAAATACGATCCTGATCATGACTTCCAATATCGGGTCACCGTATCTGCTGGAAGGCATTGACGAAAACGGCGAGATCAGACCGGAAGCGGAAGCACAGGTAATGAATGATCTGAGAAATCACTTCCGTCCGGAATTTTTGAACCGTCTTGATGAAACAATTTTATTTAAGCCCTTGACAAAAGACAATATTGGTATGATAGTAGACTTACTGGTAAAAGACCTGAACAAGCGTCTTGCTGACCAGGAACTTTCTCTGGAACTGACCGATGCAGCCAAGAATCTGTCTATTGAGGAAGGCTATGACCCGGTATACGGTGCACGTCCGCTGAAACGTTATCTGCAGAAAAATGTGGAGACTCTTGCGGCGAGACGCATCCTATCCGGTGATGTCCATACCGGTGACACGATCGTGCTGGATGTAAAGGACGGGGAGTTCATTACAAGTACAAAGGATGGCAACTCATGATACCAAAAGATCCAGTCATTTTGCTGAGCTATGTGAATACCCAGCTTCGGGATTACTATGATTCCCTGGAAGCTCTCTGCACCTGCAGAGGATTAAAGAAAAAAGAACTGATAGAGAAAATGGATTCCATCGATTATCATTACGATGAAGATACGAATCAGTTTATATAGGGTAAACAGCAGGAAATCCTCCGGAATGAAACCATTCCGGGGGATTTTTTTGTGAATAAAATTTGTATTCATTTAGCCGGACAAAGTAAAACCAAAAGAGATACGCGAAAACTAAAGGAGGATAAAATCTTAAAAAAGTATAAAGTGCACAAAAAATGCTTGCAATATTTGTGCAAGTGTATATTGTATATAGTTAGTCTGACTAAATAAATGTGCGGAGGTGAAAATGTGAATACAAGCGATCATGAAGAAACAAATGAGAAATCCCTGCAGTTTCTGTTTATGGAGATTGGAAGACATTATACAGAAAAATGTCTTTATCAGATCCGCAATCTGGGACTTCAGCCGTGCCAGGTGCCGGTTTTAATGATTCTCGCAAGAACGGATGGATGCAGTCAGCGCCGTATGGCGGAATTGCTCAGAAATAAGCCATCCACTGTTAATGTAAGCATCCAGAGACTGGAAAAAAACGGGATTGTATGCCGGAGACGTGATGAGAAAGACCAGCGTGTTATGCGTGTTTTCCTCACAGAAGAAGGGAACAGAATCGTCGGCATTATCAGCCGGGCGGATATAACATGGTTCTGGATGAGGAAACCAGCAATATTTCCCAGGGCCAGAAACAGCTGCTTACCATTGCCAGGGCCATTCTTGCCAATAACAGGATCCTGATCCTGGATGAAGCCACTTCTTCGGTAGATACCAGAACCGAGGTGCGCATCCAGAAAGCGATGGATAATCTGATGAAAGGCAGAACCAGTTTTGTCATTGCCCATCGTCTCTCCACCATCAGGGATGCGGATCTGATCCTTGTGATGAAGGACGGCGATATCATCAAACAGGGAATCCATGAGGAACTTCTGGCCCGGAAGGGATTTTATGCAGACCTGTATAACAGCCAGTTCGATAAAGCCAGCGCATAAACCGGCAAAAAATGAAAAGTCATCCTGATGATGCTCCGACTGCGAAGATTTACCAGATCATTTATTCCTATACTTTTGCGGAAAGATAGGATATAATAAAAAAATGGCATGTAAGATCATACAAGAGTAAGGGGAATCGAACAACCATGACAGAAAGCAGAAAATATCTGGAACGTGTACTGGACAGTCTTCACAGGAGAATTGCAGAGATCGATGCTTCCATCGCAGAGGGAGAAAAGGAAATTGAAAACATGCATGAATACTACTGGGAAAACTATACAGAGATGGACCAGTATGGATATGAAAATTTCGACAATCAGCAGGCATTGCTTCATCAGGTAAATGCCAATCAGGAAGAACGTCAGCGCCGCCATCGTTTTCGCAAGATGCTGGATTCACCTTTCTTTGGAAGAGTGGATTTCCGCTTTGAGGGCGAGGAGGAAGCGGAGACTTTTTATATCGGAATCGGAAATTTTGCGGAAAAAACAGGAGGTATTCCGCTGGTTTATGACTGGCGTGCACCGGTGAGCGGCCTTTTTTATGATTATGACAAGGGACCGGCTTCCTATACTGCACCTGCCGGAGAAATCACCGGCGAGATTATGTCCAAATGGCAGTATAAGATCCGCGGCGGAAAGATGCTCTATGATTTTAAGAGCGATATCAAGATTGACGATGAGATCTTAAAAGCAGAGCTTGGGAGCAACGGAGAGGTACAGCTGAAAAATATTATCCGCACTATTCAGAAAGAACAGAATGCCATTATCCGCAATACAAAAGATAAGGTACTGGTGATCCAGGGAGCTGCCGGAAGCGGCAAGACCTCCATTGCTCTTCACAGGATCGCATATCTTCTCTATCACGACCGGAAGAATCTGAAATCCTCCAATATTCTGGTACTCTCGCCAAACGGTGTGTTTGCGGATTATATTTCCCATATCCTGCCGGAACTGGGAGAAGAAAACATCCGTGAGATGAGTTTTGACCTGTTTGCTTACAAGGAACTGAAGGATACGGCTGCGGACTGTGAGGATCGTTATGATCAGATTGAGCGCTCCATTGCGCACCCGAGGAAACGTGATTATTTTCATGAAAAACAGTCTGTGGAGTTTCTGGACAGTATGGAACGTTTTTTCCTGGAAATGGAAGATGAACTGATGCGCTTCCGGGATGTGGAATATAAAGGATTTGTGAAGACCGAAAAGGAGATCATAGAGCTTTTTTATTTCAAATTTATGGATATTCCGCTGCTTTCCAGGATGGATGCGGTGGCGGATTATTTTATTGATGAGGTGGAAACTCTCCGCGGCAGTGACCTTCCGGATGAGGAACGGGATTCTGTAAGAGAGAAATTCCTCAAAATGTATGAGACAAGGGATCTGTATGTCCTTTACAGTCATTTCCTGAAACGTGAAGGATATCCGGGACTGCCGAGAATTTCATATGAAAAACGCAGGCTGCGGTATGAGGATGTTTATCCGGTTCTGTATATGAAATACAGTCTTTTCAGACAGAAGGGCGACAGTCATATCAAGCACCTTGTGGTGGACGAAATGCAGGATTATTCCCGCATGCAGTATCTGATCCTGAAAAAAATGTTCCCCTGCAGGATGACCATTCTGGGGGATAAGGCGCAGACAATGGACGAGAGGGTACAGGATGTACTGGAATTTCTTCCGGGGATTTTTGGAAAAGACATCCGCCGGATCGTGATGAATAAGAGCTACCGGAATACGGTGGAAATTGCCGGGTATGCCAATGCCCTTGCCGGAATTACGGATATGGAGCTTTTTGAGCGCCATGGAGCTCCTGTGGACGAGGCGGAATTTCCTTCCATGAGTGAAGCTCTGGAAAAGGTCCTGGAGTGCCTGAATGTGGGTGAGGATGGATTTGAGACTGCAGCAGTGATCCTGCGCACAGAAGGCGAGGCACTGGCCGCCTGGACATTCCTGAAAGAACAGATGGACTGGAAAGGTTTTGATACGGATAACAGACTCTCTTATTTGGACCGCAACAGTTCCAGCTTCCGTAAAGGCCTCACGGTCACCACATTCTATCTGGCAAAGGGCCTGGAGTTTGACCAGGTATTCTCTGTTTTTCCGGGAAAGGATACGAGTCCGCTTGTACAGCAGGCCCGGTATATAGCAGCTACCAGAGCTCTTCATGAACTTCATATGTTTGAGTTCCGGAAGCCCTGAACCAAGTACATCCTGGTATTCTCTGGAAAAAAGATATTACAGAAATTTTAAGAAATACATTATAATAAGCCATATTTCGTGCAGCGAGTGAATATTCCCATGAATGCGTGCAAATACTGTTTATGAAAACATCATTATATGATACAGATATTGTATATGGAAATTTCATTGACAGTTTTGTGATAAAATAATAAAATGATTAAAGGGTCTGAAAATACATATGCAGGAGTATGTGATTTTAGAATCCGTGGTACCATTTTATTATCAGGGGACTGTAGATGATTAATTAAGGAGGCTACTATGAAGAATAAAAAAGTACTTGTGATACTTGCAATGGCAATTTCTATGTCCTGTGCGTTCACTGCCTGCGGCTTTGGCAGCAAAGAGGAGGAGCAGGTGGTAGTAGATGTGACTCCTACACCGGAACCGACAGATGTGCCGGAACCGACTCCGACGATCGCACCCGATACACAGACAAGTATTTATACATCCAAAGACAAGACGATTTCCATTAAGCTCCCGGATGCTACCTGGGCGAATAAAACAGATGAGACAGATATGATCAGCTTTGAATCTCCGGAGCAGGGCAAAATTCTGATCCTTCACGGAGCAGGCGAAGAGGATATGTCCGTGGCAGTAATTCCAAGCACCGAAGATATGGCAGTATCTCTGGAACAGGCATCTGACCTTGTGCAGGGAACAGATTTTGAGATTCAGAACTATACAGCAACAGATGTGAATGGTGTTCATGTATACAGCTATGTGACCAAGATGCTGAATACCGAGAAGAGTGACGGATTCGTTTATGTGGTAAATAAAGTATTTGCAAATGACGAGGAGTATTATACCATTCAGGGTTCTGTCAGAACAGAAGATGCTCTTTCAAAGATCAAGGAGTCTGTTGATTCCTTTGCAATTCTTGGCGATTCCACTCTGAAGAGCGCGGCACCGGGCAGTGGTTCAGGCAGCACCGCAGCAGCGGGAAATACGGATGGTGCAGCATCCGGAAGTACAGACGGGACTGCTTCTGCAAACACACCGGCCGAGTCTTCAGACGGAACGGACGGCAGCCAGACCTCCGGCGGTGAGACCTCCGGCATCACGAATTCCGGCGGATTTACCCAGGAACAGCTCACAGATACGAACCAGACCAGGACTATTTACCGTAACTCAGATGGACATCCCCTTGTGATCACACCGGACGGCAATGGCAACTGGGTTGACTTTGACGGCAATACCTACGAATTTGCAAATGACGAAGATGTATATGATCAGGATGGCGTAGATTACTACTATCACGGCGAAGGCGCTGATGTATATTATATGCCGGTTGAATAAAGGATGATAAAAAATACTGCTGTTCCCCGGCAATATCCCATGAAGCATGTTGCTGTGAACGGAATAGGCAGTATTGAGAAAGCTGCGGCAGGAGCGAACTGACCGCAGCTTTATTTTGCATGTTTATCTGTCATGTGATACAATAGGTTGACCGCAGTCGTTCTGCAGCAGAAAATGAGAGATGAAGAGCGGCTGTGCTGTATCAATAAGCAACTTCCGGGAGGGTATCGATGGAAGCATATGGAGAATTTGCGAAAGTTTATGATATGTTCATGGACAATGTGGACTATGAGGCGTGGTTTGCGTACCTTACAGAGCGCCTGAAAGAATATGGCATCCCAGGTGGTCTTGTACTGGAGCTTGGATGCGGTACAGGGACCATGACAGAGATGCTGGCGCAGGCCGGATACGATATGATCGGTGTGGACAATTCCGAGGAAATGCTGGCACAGGCCATGGAGAAGCGTGTGGAATCCGGACATGACATTCTGTATCTTCTTCAGGATATGCAGGAATTTGAATTATACGGGACTGTACGGGCAATCATAAGTGTATGTGACTGCATGAATTATCTCACAGAGGAAGAGGATTTTTTCCAGGTGCTGAAGCTGGCGAATAATTATCTGGATCCGGGCGGGATTTTCATTTTTGATGTAAACACGGTTTACAAATATCAGGAAGTCATCGGAGACCGTACGATTGCAGAAAACAGAGAGGACGGCAGTTTTATCTGGGAAAACAGTTTTGATCCTGAGACAGGAATCAATGTTTATGAGCTGACATTGTTTCTCCAAAGGGAAGACGGACTCTATGAAAAAGAAGAGGAAGTACACTGCCAGCGTGCTTATTCTTCAGAAAAGATCAAAGAGATGATTGAACGTTCCGGTATGGAGCTTCTGGGTGTTTATGATGCCTATACACTGGATGCACCGCGCAGTGACAGTGAACGGCTGACTTTTATCGCAAAAGAAAAAGGAAAGACAGGCAGTATTTCAAATGAAGAAGAGGTAATGGAACATGAGTGATTATATTGTAAGAGCAATGGCAGCAAACCAGCAGATCCGTGCATTTGCTGCCGTAACAAGAGATGTTGTGGAAACAGCGAGAAAGGCCCATAATACAAGCCCTGTGGCAACAGCCGCTCTTGGCCGGCTGCTGACCGGAGGCGCAATGATGGGCGTTATGATGAAGGGAGAGAAGGATATCCTTACTCTTCAGATCCAGGCGGGAGGACCGCTGAAAGGAATCACAGTGACTGCAGATTCCAAAGGAAGGGTAAAAGGCTATGTGGGAAATCCCGATGTCTGTATCCCGGCCAATTCCAAAGGCAAACTGGATGTGGCAGGAGCGGTAGGCGTAGGCTTTATGAATGTGATCAAGGATATGGGAATGAAAGAGCCATACATGGGCCAGGTAGCGCTTCAGACCAGTGAGATTGCCGAAGATCTGACCTATTATTTTGCGACCAGTGAGCAGGTGCCGTCTGCAGTGGGACTTGGTGTTCTGATGAATAAAGACAATACAGTCCGCCAGGCAGGAGGTTTTATCGTACAGGTCATGCCTTTTGCAGAAGAGTCCACCATTGATAAACTGGAGAAGAATGTGCAGAATATCACATCCGTTACGAATCTTTTGGAGGAAGGCCATACACCGGAGAGTCTTCTGGAAAAGGTTCTGGAAGGTTTTGACATTGAGATCAGTGACCATATTCCAACAGAATTCTACTGCAACTGCAGCAAAAAACGCGTGGAGAAAGCTTTGATCAGCATCGGCAGGAAGGATCTTAATGAGATGATTCAGGAAGGTAAGGATGTGGAACTGAACTGTCATTTCTGCAACACAAATTATGTGTTTTCCGTAGAGGAACTGAAGGAAATCCTGCGGAGATGCAAATAAGGCGACAGACGCTGTGTGAGAGGACTTTTCTGCACACATAGCAGGTCATTACGAATTAAGAGAGGAAAGGGCTATGAAAGACGGGTTTATCAAAGTTGCTGCCTGCACACCGAATGTGAGAGTGGCGGATTGTGAATATAATGCAGCGGAGATTATCCGCATGGCGCATGAGGCGGGACAGCAGGGCGCGAAGGTTATTGTTATGCCGGAGCTTTGCATTACTTCTTATACCTGCGGAGATTTATTCTGGCAGGAATTGCTGCTGGACGAGGCAAAAGAACAGCTTCTGCGCATTGCAAAAGAAACAGCGGATCTGGATGCGATCCTTTTTGTGGGACTGCCGCTGGAATATAAAGGGAAATTGTACAATGCGGCAGCGGGTATCAGCCGTGGAGAAATTCTTGGCTTTGTACCGAAGATCCACATTCCGAATTATAATGAATTCTATGAAGCAAGATATTTTACCTCAGGAGCAGGAGTGGATGGCATGGTTCTTCTGAAATCGGAGACAGGAGAGGACGAGTGTGAGGTGCCTGTTTCCCCGAATATGCTGTTTACCTGTTCTGATATGCCGAAACTGAAGATTGCCGCGGAAATCTGTGAGGATCTCTGGGTGCCGAATCCTCCAAGTGTGGGACATGCCTACCACGGAGCCACACTGATCGCGAACCTGTCCGCCAGTGATGAGGTTGTAGGCAAGGATTCCTATCGGAGAAGCCTGGTGAGCGGACAGTCCGCACGGCTTGTATGCGGTTATATTTATGCTACCGCAGGGGAAGGCGAATCCACACAGGACGTGGTTTACGGAGGCCAGAATCTGATTGCGGAAAACGGTACGATTCTTGCAGAGAGCAGACGCTTTGTCAATGGGATCACTTATGCGGATCTGGATATCCAGAGACTGGTGAACGAAAGAAGACGCATGACGACCTGTCTTTTTTCATCTGATGAAGAAGAAGGGGAAAAAGAACCGTTTTACAGTGAAGTATATTTTGCTCTGTCAGTTGATGAGACGAAGCTTTCCAGGAAATTCGATTCCCGTCCTTTTGTACCGGGCGTGAAGGCAGAACGAGACAGGCGCTGCGATGAAATCCTGAATATCCAGGCAATGGGGCTGAAGAAACGTCTTGCCCATATTCACTGCCAGAATGCGGTGATCGGTCTGTCCGGCGGGCTTGATTCGACTCTGGCGCTTCTTGTAACTGTCCGGGCTTTTGATCTGCTGGGAATGGACAGGAAGAAGATTACTGCGGTGACAATGCCCTGTTTCGGTACGACAGACAGAACTTATAATAATGCCTGTATTTTAAGTGAACGCTTGGGAACAACACTGAAAGAAGTAAATATCAAAGAGGCTGTCAGTATTCATTTCCGTGACATTGATCATGATCCCCAGAAACATGATGTGACCTATGAGAACGGCCAGGCCCGTGAACGTACGCAGATCCTTATGGATATTGCCAATCAGTTGGGAGGAATCGTGATCGGTACCGGTGATCTGTCAGAGCTGGCCCTTGGATGGGCAACCTACAATGGAGATCATATGTCCATGTACGCAGTGAACTGCTCTGTGCCGAAAACGCTTGTACGCCATCTTGTTCAGTATTACGCGGACACCTGCGGGGACGGTAAATTAAGTGAAGTTCTTCTGGATATCCTGGATACTCCGGTAAGTCCGGAGCTGCTTCCGCCAAAAGACGGGGTGATCTCACAGAAGACAGAAGATCTTGTAGGACCTTATGAGCTTCATGACTTTTTCCTGTACTATATGCTGAGATGGACTTTCCCGCCGAAAAAGATTTACCGCATGGCGCAGATTGCCTTTGGGGATGAGTATGATAATGCGACGATCCTGAAATGGCTGAAGACATTCTATAGAAGATTTTTCCAGCAGCAGTTCAAACGCTCCTGTCTTCCGGATGGCCCGAAGGTGGGAAGCGTCGCGGTTTCTCCAAGAGGAGACCTTCGCATGCCAAGCGATGCCTGCGCAAAGCACTGGCTGGATCAGATTGAAACAATGAGCTAAGAAACAAAAAGCCCGGCTGAGTTTCCTGTATGAAACCCGGCCGGGTTTTTCTATACCGCTTTTATTACTTCTGAAATTCATGGTTTTATTTGGCTTCTGCTTTTTCAAGTGCATCCTGAATGGCATTCAGGAGCATCTGGGAAGTGTATTTCTGGTCGGAGGAATACTGGATTCCTTCCAGCGACTGAGTAGAGTAAATCTGGCTGGCAAGAGACACCAGTGCCGGTTTCACCAGCGGGAACATGGCTTCAGTGGCTTCACTCAGGTTGACGAGCCGGATGGATTTGATCCGGTCCGCATCCACGGTCACTTCCACATCAAAGGTGTTTCCGCTGAGTTCAATGGAGGAACGGTAAACGCCTGGAGTGTACCGGGCATTTGCGTCCGAAACGGTCTTCTGGCTTTTCCCGGGCCCGAACATAAAAAATAGAATTATGCCGAGGGCAATTGCAAGAAGCAGGAAGATAGCAGTATAGATCACTTCCCTCATATGTAACACAACAATTTTTGTTCTGGAACTCATGGCACGCGCCTCCTGTCTTACTTTCTATATCCTATTATGCAGGACAGGATTTTATTCGTATCAGTTGGAAATCTTTGCTTTAAATCAAATTGCTACTTAGTTCATTAGTGAGGAACCGTTGGCTTTTGCCGGGACTTTAGTACAAGGCGGTAAGTAGTGGGGGGAGGCGTGAAAAACCGGACGCGCAGGAGAGAGGCGAGAGATCGGGGTGAGGGACTGCATACGTCCTGTTTCTGTGCGGGCTTCGGGACCTAAGAAGTGCTAGGCCTTTGAATTTTTGCTAAAAGCGCGAACCGTCTTTCTGGACTCGCCTTCGGCTCAAACAGGCAGAAATCCGGCCCGCAACGCAAAAATTCACAGACCAAGTACTTCTAAGATCCCTGCAGAGTGCACCGAAACAGAACGTACATACCTCCCGCACCGGCCTTCCGGTTTTCTCTTTCGCGTCCAGTTTTTCACGCTTCTGCTTAAGTTAGACATCGGGGACGTTATTTGTTATAATGGGTGCATTGAACAGTTGGAAAGAAATTGGAGGCTTTTTATGTCATTACAGTTTATTATCGGCAGCTCCGGTGCCGGGAAGTCTTATTATGCATATCAGGCGATCATCAGAGAAGCCATGGAACATCCGCAGACATTTTACTATGTCATCGTTCCGGAGCAGTTCACCATGCAGACACAGAAGACCCTGGTTGAAATGCATCCGGGTAAAGGAATCCTGAATATCGATATCTTAAGTTTCGAGAGGCTTGCCTATCGTGTATTTGAGGAAGTGGGCGGAGATAACCGCAAGCTTCTGGAAGAGACAGGCAAGAGTATGGTGCTGCAGAAAATGGTTCAGCTCCATCAAAAGGAACTGCCGTATCTGGGCAGTCAGATGAAAAAAGCAGGATATCTGGATGAAGTGAAATCTCTGATTTCTGAATTTATGCAGTATGATGTCCGAAAAGGGGAACTTGAAGATATGCTGGACAGGGCCGGAGACAAGAAGCTCCTGCAGATGAAGCTGAAAGACGTAAGTACTCTTTATGAGGCATTTCTGGATTATCTGGAAGGACATTATATGACCGGAGAAGAAGTGCTGGATGCTCTTTTGAAAGTACTTCCCATGTCTGTCAGAATGAAAGACAGTGTTCTTCTTCTGGACGGATTTACCGGCTTTACCCCGGTTCAGAACAAAGTACTCCGTGAACTGCTGATTCTCTGTAAAAAAGTATATGTTACTGTTACGCTGGATGAAAGGGAAAATCCATTTGCTGTAGGAAAACCTCATCAGCTTTTTTATATGAGCCGCAAAATGATCCATACCCTTTCGTCGCTGACAAAGGAAATGGATGAGCCTGTTTTTATTCGCGCAGGAGAACACTCCAGGTTTGCAGATTCGCCGGCGCTTGGCTTTCTGGAGCAGCACCTGTTCCGGTACCGGAGAGCTTCCTATGATCAGGAGCAGGATGAGATCAGCATATTTTCTGCACAGACTCCATTGAAGGAGATGGAGGAAATTGCCCGGCGTATTGCAAGACTTGTGCGTGTGCGCGGATACCGGTACGGGGAAATCGCTGTGATCACTGGAAACATGGAAGAGTATGCCACTCTTTCACGGCAGGTATTTAAAGAAGCCGGGATTCCATTCTTTCTTGATGAAAAGCATACAGTCCTTATGAACCCGTTTGTGGAATATCTTCGCGCAGCAGTGGAAATGGTGGTGAAAGGATTTCCATATGAGAGTGTATTTCGCTATCTGCGCTGCGGAATGTCAGATATCAGCCGTGCGGAAACAGACAGGCTTGAAAACTATGTCATAGCCATGGGGATCCGGGGCTTTTCCCGCTGGTCGGAAAAATGGGTGCGCATTTATCAGGGAATGGAACCGGAAGCAGTGGGAGAAATCAACGATATCCGTTCCTGTTTTGTGCAGGAAGTGCAGAAACTGGCAGAAGGATTTCAGGGAGGCAGAAAAACTGTCCGGGAATATTGTGTTTGTCTTTACGAGTTTATTGTACAGAGCCGGATTCAGGAAAAGTTAAAGGAACGTGAGCGCTTATTTGCCGGAAGCGGAGATAAAGCGATGGAGAAAGAATACGCCCAGATTTACGGAATTATCATGAATCTTCTGGACAAAATGGTTGAAATACTGGGGGATGAGACCGTCACCAGAACGGAATTCCAGCAGCTTCTGGAAACAGGGCTTGCTGAGGCAAAAGTGGCTCTGATACCGCCAAGTATGGATCAGGTTCTGATCGGTGACATGGAAAGGACCAGATTAAAGGATATTAAAGCGCTGTTTTTTGCAGGGGTAAATGAAGGAAGCATACCAAAAAACACGGATGCAGGAGGGATTCTTACGGAAATGGACCGGGAATTCTTTGGAGACCAGGGTGTGGAGCTTGCACCAAGTCCCCGTGAGCAGATGAATATACAAAGATTTTACCTGTATCTGAATCTGACGAAGCCGGGGGAATATCTGTGCCTGTCCTACAGTAATTCCAGTGCAAAAGGGGAGGCGATCGGACCTGCCTATCTCATTGGTACGCTTCAGAATCTGTATCCAAAATTAAAAACAGAGACTGCAGAAGAAAAAGAGGAGCCTCTGGATTATCTGGAGACACCGGGAACAAGCCTGGATTATTTCCTGGAAGGTCTGACCAAAAGCGGGAATACGGATCCTGTTTTCCGGGAATTATACAGCTGGTATCTGAAAAGTCCGAAATACGGGACTGTAGTGCAGCGTCTGGTAGACGCTGCGTTTTACCGGAAGCCAATCGACTGTATCAGCAAAGCTGTGGCAAAGGTTCTGTACGGAGAAGTTTCCCCGTACAGTGCTACGAGGCTGGAACGTTTTTCGGCATGCGCCTTTGCGCATTTCCTCCGCTATGGACTGCAGATCACTGAGCGGGCGGAATATGAATTCCGTGCCATGGACATGGGAAATATCATTCATCGTTCCCTGGAGGATTTTGCAGTAGAGATCCGAAGAAATGGATTTGAGTGGAAAACAATTGAAGAAGAAGACAGAAACCGTATTGCGGATGAATGTTTGGACAAGATTGCCCTTGACTATGGAAATACCATTCTCCAGAGCAGCGCCAGAAACAGCTATATGCTGGAACGGACAAGGCGCATTCTTCACAGAACAGTCTGGGCGTTGCAGGAACAGCTGAAACAGGGAGATTTTCAGCCGGAAGGATTTGAAGTCTCTTTTGGCGGTGGAAGAATTGACCGCGTGGATGTGCTGGAAGAGGACAACAGAGTTCTGATAAAGGTGATTGATTATAAAACAGGGAATACTTCTTTTGATCTGGTAGCCCTTTATTACGGACTGCAGCTGCAGCTGATGATCTATCTGGATGCGGCTGTCCAGGTGGAAAAGAAAAAATATCCGGGGAAAGAGGTTGAACCTGCAGGTATTTTCTACTACAACGTAAAAGACCCTATGATTCAGGAAAATGTGGAGGCAGATGTAGAAAGAGTAACGAAAGAAATCCTGAAAGAGCTGAAGATGAACGGTCTTGTACAGGCTGATCAGGAAGTAGCGGCAAAACTGGACAGAAGTCTGTCCTCGATCCCGGTATCATTTAATAAGGATGGAAGTTTCCGGAAAACATCTTCCGTGGCCAGCCGGGAACAGTTTGATATTTTAAACCGTTATGTGAAGAAAAAAATCAGGGGAATTCAGCAGGCGATTCTGGACGGGGAAGCAGAAGCTGCGCCTTATGAACTTGGCAGGAAAAACGCCTGCACCTATTGTCCATACCAGGGAGTCTGCGGATTTGATAAGAAACTGCCCGGATATGAATACAGAAGACTGAAAATATTTGATGATCAGGAACTGTGGAAAGCATTTGCAGAGGAGGTGCAGTGAAATGGGAATGAAATGGACAGAGGAACAGCAGAAGGTCATTTCTCTGCGCGACAGGAACATTCTGGTAAGTGCGGCTGCAGGCTCCGGCAAAACAGCCGTGCTGGTACAGCGGATTCTCAGCAAAATTATGGATCCGGTTCATCCTGTGGATATTGACCGGATGCTGATCATGACATTTACGAGAGCCGCAGCAGGGGAAATGAGGGAGAGGCTTTCCCGGGCACTGGAGCTAGCACTGTACGAAGAACCGGACAATGAACATCTGCAGCGCCAGATGACTCTGATCCATACTGCACAGATTACAACGATTGATGGATTCTGTGCATATGTGATCCGCAATTATTTCCATCTGATCGGGCTGGATCCCGGGTATCGCACCGCAGATGAAGGAGAACTGAAACTTCTCAAAGAAGATGTACTGAAAAATCTGATGGAGGACAGGTATGCGTCCAAAGACCGGAAATTCAGGGATTTTGTGGATTCTTATGCATCCGGCAAAACCGATGATGAGACCAGAGGACTGATTCTGGACGTTTATGAGGCTGCCATGAGCCATCCCTATCCTGAGGAATGGCTGGAGAGCTGCCTGGATATCTACAGAGTAGAAGAGGAAAATCAGCTCAAACAGGCAAAATGGATGAAACTGCTCTGGGAAGATTGCCTGCAGGAATTAAGGGAGGCAGAGAACATTGCACGGGAAGCAAAGAGACTCTGTCAGGAAACCAGCGGTCCGTATCTTTATGAAGAAGCGCTGGACAGCGATCTTCTCCTGATAGAAAAACTGAAATCGGCAGCGTTAAAAGAGGAATACGATACGATTGCAGAATCTCTTCAAAAGCCATCCTTTGCCAGACTTTCCGGGAAAAAAGCGGAGGGTGTGGATGAAAATCTGAAAGAACAGGTTAAAGCGCTCCGCGAGGAAGAAAAAGATATTTTAAAAGAGCTTGGAAGCCGGTACTTTGCATGGAAGGAAGAGACACTGACCGTTTTATTGAACTGCTGCAGAGAACCGATGGAAATGCTGGTTCAGCTTACTCTTGATTTTAAGGAACGTTTTTCAGAGAGAAAACGGGAGAAAAATGTTCTGGATTTTACGGATATGGAGCATTTTGCCCTGGAGATTCTGATACAGAGGGATGGGGATACTGTGACAATGACACAGGCTGCCCGTGAGCTTTCCGAAAAATATGAGGAAGTACTGGTGGACGAATATCAGGACAGCAATCTGGTTCAGGAACTTCTTACCAACTGTGTTTCCGGATGGGTGAATGAGCGGAAAAACATTTTCATGGTAGGAGATGTGAAGCAAAGTATTTATCGGTTCCGTCTGGCAAGACCGGAGCTTTTTATGGAAAAATATAAAACCTATACGCTGGAGGAGAGCAAAGAGCAGAGAATTGATCTTCACAAAAATTTTCGAAGCCGTCCTGAGGTTCTGGAGAGCGTAAATTATCTGTTCAGACAGGTCATGGGAGAAGATCTGGGCGGTATTGAATATGATGATGCGGCTGCTCTTTATCCGGGAGCGGATTTTCCGGAAGTCTGTGATGAGGAGTTCATAAAGACCAGCGTTCTTTTGATTGAAAAAGATGGAGAGGAGCTTGAGGAAGAAAAGGCCGGTCGTACGTCTCAGGAGCTGGAAGCTCTGGCTATTGCCCAGGAAATTCACCGGATGGTGGGAAAAGAAAAAGTCCTTGACCGGGAAAGCGGACAGTATCGTCCGGTGGAATATGGAGACATAGCGATCCTGCTCCGTACAGCGTCCGGGTGGGCGGAAACATTTGCGCAGGTGTTGGGTTCCCAGGGAATTCCCGCATATACGGCTTCAAAAACAGGCTATTTTTCCGCTCTGGAAGTTGTCACGATTCTCAATTTTCTGCGCATCTGTGACAATCCTCTGCAGGATATTCCTCTGGCCGGGGTACTTCGCTCTCCGATCGTAAATTGTACCTCAGAGGAACTTGCCATGATCCGGTGTGACTGTCCGGACGGAATGCTGTTCGAAAGTGTGTGCAGGTTTGTGAGAGACGGACAGATCGTTCTTTTTCCGGAAAAGGATGAAAAAGAATTACTGAAAGTGAAACTTGGGGGATTTCTGGAACTCCTGGAAAAAATCCGGGATATGGCTGCTTATACGCCGATTCATGAACTGATTCTTTATGTCCTTGATGCTACAGGATACGGAGACTATGCGAGAGCACTTCCGGGAGGAGCCCAGAGAAGTGCCAATCTTCAGATGCTGGTGGAGAAGGCGATGGATTACGAAAAAACCAGCTACAGAGGATTGTTTAATTTTATCCGCTATATTGAGAATCTGCAGAAGTATGAAGTGGATTTCGGAGAGGTGAATCTGTCGGGAAGCGGAAGCTCTTCCGTACAGATCATGACGATTCATAAGAGCAAGGGACTGGAGTTTCCCATTGTGTTTGCGGCAGGCATGGGAAAGCAGTTCAATTTCCGGGATATGAATGCCAGACTGCTGATCCATCCGGATCTGGGGCTGGGGGCGGATGCCATATTTCCAAAGCAGAGGATAATCACGTCTACTCTGCACAAACAGATCATACGCAGAGAACTTCTGAAGGAAAGCCTTGGGGAAGAACTGCGTGTTTTGTATGTGGCTCTTACCCGTGCAAAGGAAAAGCTTGTACTGACGGGAATTGTGGGGAAAACAGAGAAATTGCTGCAGTCACTGTCCCGGTATCAGGACAGTGAAGAACTGCTTCTTCCAATGGGAACGAGAATCAAAGCAAAAACGTATTGGGATTTTGTACTTCCGGCTCTGGCAAGGCATCGCTGTATGGACGGACTTTATCAGGAATATGGACTGATTCCGAATGTTCATCACTCTCTTTATCATGCGAAAGCAGATTTTTCCGTTCGAAAAGTGACAGCACTGGATCTGGTACAGGGGGAAGTCCTTTATCAGTCGGGCAATCAGATGCAGGAGGAATTTCTCAAAGGGTGGGATCCCGAAAAGGTGTATGACAAGCAGGTACGAGCAGAAATAGAGGCGCGGTTCAGCTATCAGTACCCCTATGGATATCTGAAAGAAATTCCCGTCAAAGTGAGTGTTTCTGAATTGAAGAAACGAAGCTACGCTGGGGATTACGAAAAAGAAGAAAGTCTGTTTTTTGAACCGGATATCATACCTCTGATTCCAGGATTTGCCGCAGAAACAAAGGAGGAATATACCGGCGCTGCAAGAGGAACTGCCTACCATCGCTTTATGGAATGCCTGGATTACACCCGGGTGGATTCGCCGGAAGAGATCCATGACCAGATCAGAAGTCTTATGGAGCAGCAGAAACTGAATACCCAGGAGGCAGACAGTATATTAACAGAGGACATTCTCCGGTTTACGGACTCTTCTCTTGGAAAAAGGATGCAAAGAGCAGCGCTTCATGGGGCTTTGTATCGGGAACAGCCTTTTGTGATCTCCATGGGTGCAGCGGAATTAAATCAGGGCTGGCCGAAGGAGGAACCTGTCCTGGTGCAGGGGATCATAGATGCTTATTTTCTGGAAGAGGAAGAAATCGTTCTGGTGGACTATAAGACGGACAAAGTACGTCCGGGTGAAGAAAAACATCTTATAGAACTCTATCATATTCAGCTGGAAGATTATGCCCGGGCACTGGAGAGACTGCTGAACAAAAAAGTGAAAGAGACTTATATTTACTCTTTCACTTTGGGTAAAGCCATTGAATTATGAAATGTTTAAACTCTCCAGCCGGCAGGGTATTTATTTTTTAAAGTCTGGTTTACGAGTTTGCCGAAACCGATCGGGTAGCCGTCTGCGCAGAGGAGATGCCATCCTTTTGCGCGGGCGGCTTCTTCTGATTCTATGAGAAGTGTTTCTCCTTTCAGGTATCGTGTCAGACGCTCGTCAGATACCGGAAGGGTAATGGTGGAATCCACATCCCCTTTATGAAGCGCAAGGGCAAAGGGTTGGGATGGTTCAAAACGGTTTTTCTTCAGATCGCCAAGATACAGGCCGTTTCTGAGAAAGGTGAGTCCACGGAAATTACCGCTTACGGGAGGAAGGTAATAAACCTTATCACCGCGCACTTCCATACGGTTCCAGTCAAAAGGTTTCCCCTGAAGAGAATGAAGACCGATTTCCGAGAAGAATTCTTCTATCCATTTGCGGGCATTTTTGTCGGGACGGGTCTGCACAGGATGGGACTCTGCGAGAGCGATGCCGGGCTTTTTGAGCAATGCCATAAAATGTCCTTCCCCGTTCATCCTGTGCGGGAAGATACGGATGCATTTTTTCAGCTGTTCGCTGCCATTTCCCCAGGAGGGGACTCCGCTGGAGAAACCATCATATCCGGGCATTTCAAGAAGCTCCATTTCCGGGTGCTGTTCCAGCAGATAAGAAATGGTCCCCTCGTCTTCTTCCGGCGCAAAGGTACAGGTGGAATAAAGAAGAAGCCCGCCGGGACGCAGCATGTCCACAGCCTGAAGAATCAGTTCACGCTGGATATCAGCCAGTTCCCGGGATTTTTCGGGAGTCCAGTCTCTTGCCAGCGCTTCTTCTTTACGAAACATTCCTTCCCCGGAGCAGGGGGCGTCCAGGACGATTTTATGGAAAAATTCCGGGAAAGCTTTGGCAAGTTTTGCGGGGGCTTCACTGGTTACAAACATATTGGAGATACCGAAGAGTTCCAGGTTGCGAAGAAGTGCCCTTGCCCGAGAAGTACTGATATCATTCGCCACCAGCAGTCCCTGTCCATGGAGCGAAGCTCCAAGTGCCGTTGCTTTTCCACCCGGTGCAGCGCACATGTCCAGTACATATTCTCCCGGCTCAACGGGAATTCTGGACGCAGGAGTCATGGCGCTTGGTTCCTGCAGATAATAAAGTCCTGCCTGATAAAAGGGGCATCTTGCGGGGCGGCTGTCTTCTTCATAAAAGTATCCGTTTTCGATCCAGGGTATTTTTTTTACCGGAAACGGGACGATTTTTTCAAATTCTTCACAGGTTATTTTATCTGTGTTTACGCGAAGTCCATAGGTTCTTCCGCTTTCGAAGCTTCTTAGAAAAGCGTCATATTCTGCTCCGAGCATTTCCTGCATTCGTGACAGAAATGCTTCAGGTAGTTTCAGTTCTCTGTCCATTTACGTACATCCTTATTTACTTTGTCGTTTTACTGTTTTCTGTTGCTGCCGCAAATTTGCGTGCAGAATCGTCAGCCATTTATTCATTGAGTATAACACAGCCCATTCTGGAAGAAAAGTGATACTTTCGCTACTTAGTTCATTAGGCTTTCACCGGGACTTTAATACAAGGCGGAAGACAAAGAGGGGGAGGCGTGAAAAACTGGACGCGCAGAAGAGAGGCGGGAGACCGGGGTGCGGAAGTTCTTACGTCCTGTTTCTGTGCGGGCTTCGGCACCTAAGAAGTCCTAATCCCCTGTATTTTTGCTAAAAACGCGAACCGTCTTTCTGGACTCGCCTTCGGCTCAAACAGGCAGAAATCCGGCCCGCAACGAAAAAATCCACGGGACAAGTACTTCTAAGACGCCTGCAGAGTGCACTGAAACAGGACGTAAGCACTTCCGCACCCCGGTCTCCCGCCTCTCTCCTGCGCGTCCAGTTTTTCACGCCTCCCCCTCCCTACTTACCGCCTTGTGCTAAAGTCCCGGCGAAAGCTTAATGAACTAAATAGCGATGCGATGAAAAATATATATTGCGGTTTGAAAAAATACTATTGACAGAATGATATTATACAGTATATAATATCGTTATCAAAACAATATTGTTTAGTCATATAATAATATATAGGACAGAAATGAAGGAAATATGATGAACGAAAAAAGGAAGTGATTTCATGATTTTCAACACAGGAGCAGCCCTCCTGGATGCGATTGTTCTGGCGGTGGTTTCGAAGGAACCGGAGGGAACCTACGGTTATAAAATTACCCAGGACGTAAGAAGCGTTCTGGAAGTATCCGAATCAACGCTGTATCCGGTGCTGCGTCGGCTGCAGAAAGATGACTGCCTTGAAGTATATGATCAGGCATATGCCGGAAGAAACCGCCGCTATTATAAACTCACAGAAAAGGGAGCAGCCCAGCTGAATTTATATAAAATAGAATGGAAAAACTATTCATCGAAGATTACCAGAATGTTTGAGGGAGGAATATAGAGTATGGACAGAGCGCAGTTTATGGAGCAGCTTGCAAGGCTGCTTTCCGATATCTCTGAATCTGAACGTCAGGAAGCGCTTGAGTATTATGAAAGTTATTTTGATGACGCGGGAGCCGGACAGGAGAGTGAAGTGATCCGTGAGCTTGGCAGTCCGGGCAAGGTAGCAGCCATCATCAAGGCAGATTTGAAAGAAAGCAATGATCGTTACGCTGAATATTCAGAATTGGGATATGAAGATACCAGGACCAGAGAACCAGGACAGATGCCTGATAAATATACTCAGGTAGCAAGAACGGGAGAGAACCGGGATGGCAGCCATGATGAGAACTGGAATGAAAGCCGGAATGAGAATCGGGATGAAAGCCGGAATGAAAGACAAAATGAAAGACGATTTGGCAGAGACAGGGCAAGATTTGAGCAGGCACTGGGGCGTGCCGGCAAGCAGTTCAATCAGGCAAAAAGAAAAGCCGGTGAAAGCTTTGAGAAAGCCGGAAGCAAAGCGCAGGAGTACAGTAATAAGGCCAGAAGCCGGGCAGAGAGAGGCTATCATTATGAGAAGAAGAGAAACAATGCGGGAATTATCCTGCTGCTGATTTTCCTTGTCTTTGCGGCTCCGCTGATCCATGGGGCAATAGGCGGAATATTTGGTGTGATCATCACCATTCTTCTTCTTCCGTTTTTGCTGATCTTTGGTCTGGGAGCAGCAGCGCTTGGGCTGATTGCCGGTGCAGTGGGTACGATTATTCCGGGAATCATTTCCTGTTTCGGCAATCCTGCGGCAGGAATTCTGGCCATTGGAATCGGCTGTCTGCTGATGGCGCTTGGAATCCTTTTGGGAGTAGCCGCTGTATGGCTTGCACTGAAAATCATACCGGCACTTGTCCGGAAGTTCCCGGATTTTTGTCAGAGGATTTTGCGAAAATTAAGAAGGGACGGTGAAAATGCATGAGAAAATTTTCAAAAGTAATGGTGATCATAGCCTGTGTTTTCCTGGCGCTTGGAATTGGTTTTTCGGCAGCAGGTGCGGCTATGGGAGCTGATCTGAAGGATGTGGATCTGTCAGATGATTTTCGGGACGGTATCCAGATTATGAAAAATATCAGGATCAGAAACAGCCGGTCTTCCTCGGATGACACCGGATCTTCAAAAGAAGAAAAGAGCAGCGGAGGGGGAACCCGCACATTCACAGTGGAGGCTGCTGATTCAGTGGAAATTGAGCTTCGCTCTGATGAACTGGTTCTTCAGGAATATTCAGGAGATCAGATAAAAATCGAGATCGAGAATGACAAAGAAGAAAACGTAAAAGTGATTTCTTCTTCCACAAACCTGAAAATCAAAAGTTCTGGATTGAAAAGCAGCCGATGCGTAACTGTTTTTTATCCGGCAGGCAAACGTTTTTCTGAAATGGAAATCAGTGTGGATGCCGGAAGTGCGTATATAGAAAGTGAATTTTTGGCTGATAAACTGAAAGTGGAAATCGGAGCAGGAGAGTTTATCAGCAGTGCTCCGGTGGATGTGTCGGAACTGGATGTGGAAGTAGGAGCTGGAAGCTTCGAAGCCTCTTCTTTGAAAGCTGTAAAAATCGACGGAGAATGTGGTATGGGTTCTCTGGTTCTGAACATTAACGGTAAAGAAACAGATTATAATTATAAACTGGAATGCGGTATCGGAGAAATTTCAATTAACGGAGACAGTTACGGCGGTCTGGGCAGTGAGAAAAAGATAACGAATCCGGGTGCGTCCGGAGAAATCGACCTGGAATGCGGTATCGGTGAAATTGAAGCAGAGTTTTATGAATGATATCAATAGCAAGTATTCTTATAAATAATATCTATAGAAAGCGGGGAATAAATATGAGTGACAAACGACTTTACAAATCTTCAGTGAACTGTATGATCTGCGGTGTATGCGGAGGAATTGCGGAATATTTCAATATTGATCCGACATTGGTGAGACTGGCATGGATTATTTTTACCTGTGTGGGAGGCGCTGGAATCTGGGCGTATATCATTGCCGCAATTGTGATACCGAAATAAACCGGGAAATAGTGTTACTGAAAAATAATTGCTCATCTGATGAACAAATGGCTTCAGATGAGCAATTTTATTTTGGTTAAAAGAAATTGGATTCAATCAGTTTGATGGGGATGTATAAGACGGCAGAAAATGGTACATACTCAAGAAGAAACAGCATAGTCTGCTGCAGCCGGAGTAAACAGCAAAGGTTACTGTGCCGGAGTAAACGGTACCCGTAGTAAACAACACCCGGAGTGAACAGCAGCCGGTAAAGGAGTGTGAGTACATTGAACAAGGACAAAGAAGTGGAAGCATTCCGAAAGGGAGAGCTCTCTCACGAAGAAGAAATGAAATATGAGATTGCCCGAGAACTTGGACTTCTGGATAAAGTTCTGGAAAGCGGATGGAAGAGCCTGTCAGCCAAGGAAACCGGTCGTATCGGAGGACTTATGACACGAAAAAGAAAAAGTGAAAATTAAGTGAAAAGGCATTGCCGGGGATTTCCAGGCGATGCCTTTTTGTGCTATAATGATAAAAATGCTTACACACAAAAGGAAGGGGTTTGTTTATGAATAAATCGGAATTGTTGTCCCATGTGGATCATACACAATTAAAAGCATATGCAACATGGGAAGATATCGATAAATTGTGCCGGGAAGCCATTGAACTGAAGACGGCATCTGTATGTGTACCGCCGTGTTATATTTCCAGAATACATAAGACATTTGGAAATCAGGTACGGATCTGTACGGTAGTTGGTTTTCCGCTGGGTTACAGCGTCACGGAGGCCAAGATTGCCGAGGTGAAAAAAGCACTGGAGGATGGTGCACAGGAAATTGATATGGTAGTGAATATCTGTGATGTAAAAAACCATGATTTTGAAGCCGTTGAGAAGGAAGTCCGCAGTATCCGTGAAGCTGTCGGAACTCATGTGCTGAAAGTTATTATTGAGACATGCTACCTCACGGAAGAAGAAAAAATCCGTCTCTGTGAAATCGTGACAGCTGCCGGTGCGGATTATATCAAGACATCCTCCGGCTTTGGAACTGCGGGAGCGGCACTGGAAGATATCCGGCTTTTTAAAAAACATATCGGCCCTAATGTAAAAATCAAAGCTGCCGGCGGTATCCGGACTGCGGAAGCTATGGAAGCTTATCTGGAAGAAGGCTGTGACAGAATAGGAAGCAGTTCTGCCTCGAATATATGACAGTAAATGGCTGTCGGGCAGGATTCCTGTATCTGGACAGACAGGGTAGCTCATTATGAATGGGGGAGAAGTGAGAATGCTATACTTGATGTATATGGAACAGGAGAAAACAGCATGGAAGAACACAGAGAATGTTATGTAAAGCTGGACAGAGTTTCAAAAATTTACGGATCAAAAGAAGTAAAAATCGTTGCTGTGGACGAGATCAGCTTTGAAATTTCCAAAGGCGAATTTGTAGTGATCGTCGGACCAAGCGGCGCAGGTAAAACAACAGTCCTGAATATCCTTGGCGGAATGGATAAAGCAACATCAGGCAGCGTCTGGGTAGATGGGAAGGACATTGCCGGGTATAACAACCGGCAGCTTACAGGATACCGGAGGGAGGATATCGGATTTGTCTTTCAGTTCTATAATCTTGTGCCGAATCTGACGGCTCTTGAAAATGTGGAACTGGCTCTTCAGATCTGCAGGAATCCCCTGGATGCCAGAACGGTTCTGGAAGAGGTGGGATTAAAAGACAGACTGAAGAACTTTCCGGCACAGTTGTCCGGAGGCGAGCAGCAGAGAGTTTCCATAGCCCGTGCCCTTGCAAAAAATCCCAAGCTTCTGTTATGCGACGAGCCTACAGGAGCTCTGGATTATCAGACGGGTAAGGCGATTCTCAAGCTTCTTCAGGATATGTGCAGGGAGAAGGGAATGACGGTTATTGTCATTACTCACAATTCAGCACTGACTCCCATGGCCGACAGGGTCATCCGTATTAAAAACGGCAAAGTATCCGCCATGACACAGAATGAACATCCTACACCGGTAGAAGAAATTGAGTGGTAGGTGAAGAGAATGAGAAAAGCATTGCATAAGGATTTCTGGATGGAAATCCGCAAAAACAAAGCCAGATTCGTTTCGATTTTTCTCATTGTGGCACTGGGCGTTGCGTTTTTTTCCGGAATTCAGGCAACTTCACCGGATATGCGCTTTTCAGGCGACGCTTATTTTGACAGTACCAGACTGATGGATATCAAGGTTGTGGGAACCATGGGTCTTACAGAAGACGATGTGGAGGCTTTGAAATCCATTGACGGCATTGAAGATGCATACGGAGGATATTCCACCGATGTTTACTGTGGAAGCGGGAACAATCAGAAAGTCGTTCATGTGGAAACGATGGACGAAAGAGTCAATGTGATCACCGCGACAGAAGGACGCCTTCCGGAAAAATCAGGGGAATGTATGCTGGACAGCGTTTTTGCTTCCAAATGGGACTATCATGTGGGAGATGTTATATCGCTTGAAGAGGATGAAGACAGTGAACTCCTGAAAACTGAGAAATTTACAGTTGTCGGGCTTGGCAGCAGTCCGCTTTACATAGCGTTTAACAGAGGAAATACGACGCTTGGTTCCGGTGAAGTAAATGGATTTGCCTATGTCCTGCCCGAGAATTTTGATCAGGAGGTTTATACACAGATTTATCTGCGCGTCCACGGGGCAGAGGAACAGATCAGTTACACGGATGCCTACGACAATCTGATTGACAAGATTTCGGAGCGTGTGGAAGGAATTGAGGCAGAGCAGTGTCTGTTTCGTTATGATACGGCCGTAGCGGATGCCCGGGAAGAACTGGAAGATGCCCGAAAAGAGCTGGAGGATGGCAGAAAAGAAGCCGAGGAAGAACTTGCCGATGCTGAGAAGGAACTGAAAGACGGGGAAAAGGAACTAAAGGACGGCAAAAAAGAATACGAAGACGGTAAGAAAGAACTGGAAGATGCCAAAAAGGAACTGGAAGACGGCAAGATACAGATCGCAGATGCCAAAAAGGAACTGGAAGACGGCAAAGCACAGATCGCGGATGCCAGACAGGAACTGAGCGATGGCAGGAGCCAGCTTGCAGATGCTAAAGCGCAGGTTGCAGACGGATGGGCAGAGCTTTCTCCGCAAAAGACAAAGCTGGCGTCTGCATGGCAGCAGTATCATGACGGAGAGGCGGAGCTGAAAGACGGAGAAGCGCAGCTTGCAAATGCCAAAACGCAGTTGGAAGACGGCAAAGCGGCAATTACCGGGGCGAAAGCTACTCTGAATGCAAAACAGCAGGAACTGGACAGCGCAAGTGCGCAGATCGCTGCAGGCAGAGCTGAAATAGAACAGACAACAGCCCGGCTGAATGAGCAGAAACAGCAGTGCCAGGCTGGACTGGAAGCGGTTGCGGAAGCAGAGGGACAGCTTCTTGATCTTCAGGCAGCGGCAGATGCGGCACAGGCAGCAGTTTCACAGGCGCAGGCAGCAGCAGATGCGGCACAGGCGGAATATGACCGTGTAAGTGCAGAAGTGGAAGCCGGAAATCTAACACAGGAAGATCTGGATACTGCCTTACAGAATTTAAGCGCAGCACAGAGTGCACTGGAGTCGGCATCTGCACAGGCTGCAGCTTTGACGCAGCAGCTGGAATCCACACGTCAGCAGCTTTCTTCTCAGAGAGCACAGCTGGAAGAAGGACTGGCAGCGGTGGAAGCAGGTCTTTCTCAGATTGAAGAGAAAAAGGCAGAGTTGTCTCAGGGAGAGGCGGAAATCGCTTCCGGTCAGAAGGCGATCGATCAGGGATGGGAAGACCTGAAGGCGCAGGAAGCCACGCTGACAGAATCTGAAAAAACAATCACATCCAAAGAAAAAGAGCTGGAAGCAGGAAAGAAAGAGCTTCAGAGTAACTATGCCACACTTGCCGCCGCTCAGGATGAGATCAATGCCGGTGAAGCAAAACTGTATTCTGCCCAGGCGGAAATTGACGCAAGTGAGCAGAAGCTTGCCAACGGCGAGCGGGAAATCGCGGAGAATGAACAGAAGCTTGCGGACGGTGAAAAGGAAATCGCGGAAAACCAGCAGAAGATTCTGGACGGCGAAAAAGAAATCGCAGAAAATGAGAAAAAACTGGAAGATGCCAAAAAAGAAATCGAAGACGCAGAAAAAGAATTAGAGGACGGATGGAAAGAATACGAAGACGGCAAAAAAGAGGCCGAAGAGGAAATCGCTGACGGTGAGAAAGAAATCGCCGATGCGGAAAAAGAAATCGAAGATCTTGAGATGCCCCAGTGGTATGTGACAGACCGCAATGATCTTCCGGAGTATTCTGATTACGGGGGAAATGCAGACCGTATACGGAATCTGGGAAAAGTTTTTCCAGTGATTTTTTTCCTGGTCGCTGCACTGATCAGCCTGACGACGATGACGCGAATGGTTGAGGAACAGAGGACGCAGATCGGTACTCTCAAAGCGCTGGGATACGGGAAATATGATATTGCGTCCAAATATCTGAATTACGCATTTCTTGCTACCGTGGGCGGGAGTATTCTGGGAATCCTTCTGGGAGAGAAGATTATTCCATACATTATCATAAAAGCTTACGGAATCATGTATCATAATATGGACAGCCATATGATGCTCGATTACGAATGGAAATATGCTCTGATCGCATCTGTGGCAGCCGTGGTGTGTACAGTAGGGGCAACGGTTTCTTCCTGTGCCAGAACACTGGCGGAAACACCAGCCTCCCTGATGCGCCCGGAAGCGCCGAAAGAAGGAAAACGGGTTCTGCTGGAACGGATCCCGCTTCTGTGGAAACATTTGAATTTTACATGGAAATCCTGTTTGAGAAATCTATTCCGATATAAAAAACGTCTCTTTATGACAATTTTTGGTATTGCGGGAAGCATGGGACTGATGCTGGTGGGATTTGGCGTCAGGGATTCCATCAGTGATATTGCGGTAAGGCAGTATCAGGAACTTCAGCATTATGACGGAACGATCATTGACGATGAGGATGCTACAGATGAGGAACGGGAGGAACTGAATGCTTATCTGGATCATCATGAAAAAATAGAACGTTATACAAAAGTTCAGTTTACAACGATGAAAATACCAAAAGGCACTTCCAGTCTCAGTACTTATGTCTATGTACCTGAAAATGTGGAGCATTTTCATGAAGATGTGACGCTGAGGAACAGAAAGACCGGAGAACTTTATGAACTTACGGATGAAGGCGCTGTAATCTGTGAAAAGACATCGACCCTTCTGAATCTGAAAGTCGGAGATGATCTGATTCTTGTGAAGGATAATCAGGAGTATCAGGTGAAAATTGCTGCGATAACGGAAAATTATCTGGGACATTATGTGTATATGACTGCGAAGGTGTATGAAGAAACATTTGGAAAGAAACCGGAGTTTTCAGATATTGAGTTTACGATGAAACCGGAGTACAGGGACGAAGCAGAGGAAATCGGTCAGGAAATACTGAAGTATCCGGCTGCACTCAGTATCAGCTACACAACGACCATTGCAGAACAGGTAGAACGGATGCTCGGAACTCTTGGACTGGTCATCGTTGTACTGATCGTTTCAGCAGGAATGCTGGCATTTGTGGTTCTTTATAACCTGAATAATATTAATATCACGGAACGTAAACGCGAGCTGGCAACTCTGAAAGTTCTGGGATTTTTTGACGGAGAAGTCTCACAGTATGTATTAAGGGAGAATATATTGCTGACGATTCTCGGAATCGTCTTTGGATCCGGATTTGGTGTCCTGCTGCACCGCTTTATTATTGTAACGGTGGAAGTGGACAGCACCATGTTTGCCCGCAATATCCGGCCGGTCAGCTTTGTTTTCTGTGCGGTCCTGACCGGCGTATTTTCTATTGTAGTCAATGTGGCAATGCATTTCAAACTGAAGAAAATTGACATGGTAGAGTCGCTGAAAAGTGTGGAATAAATGTGAAAAACCGGGATTCCGGCTTGACAATCGCAAAAAATCCAATTATAGTAGAACGCATAAAAGGCTGAGAAGAAGAGGAGTAGGCGATTGTCCCTGACAGAGAGGAGTGTCCGTCGGCTGGAAGACATTCTGAGGAAGCGGTTGCTGAAGGTAGCTTTGGAGCCGGAGAGCTGAAAATATATGTGTCTGCTGATGATTCTCGCGGGTGCATGGAAGTAAGCTTTCACGTATTCCTGCGTTAAAGGCGAATGAGAGATGCAGAGGATGTCTGCATAATGAAGGTGGTACCGCGGTGTATATCGCCCTTCACACGCAAGTGTGAGGGGCTTTTCTTTATTGCAGTGTTTTCACCGGCAGAAATGTTTATTCATTACATTTCAGCAGGAAAGCAAAAGCCGCTTGCACTGTAAATATTTTAGGATTTCGAGAGCACAAAGTGCGGAGAAATCCGTGTATCAGATGGGGTGAAATACCTTTTTCCCTCATCATCACTTTATATTGTAGGAGGAAAGTATGAGCAAAGAACTCGCAAAGACTTATGATCCAAAGGGGATTGAAGAACGCCTCTACCAGAAATGGATGGACAACGGATATTTTCATGCCAAAGTAAATCCGGATAAGAAACCATTTACCATCGTGATGCCGCCGCCAAATGTTACCGGCCAGCTTCATATGGGACATGCACTGGATGAGACCATGCAGGATATTCTGATCCGTTTTAAAAGAATGCAGGGCTATGAGGCTCTCTGGCAGCCGGGAACTGACCATGCGGCAATTGCTACAGAAGTCAAAGTCATTGAGAAACTGAAAAAAGAAGGCATTGACAAAAATGAGATTGACCGAGAGGAATTCCTGAAACATGCCTGGGCATGGAAGGAGGAATACGGCGGGAAAATCATCAACCAGCTGAAAAAACTGGGAGCTTCCGCAGACTGGGAGAGAGAGCGTTTCACCATGGACGAGGGATGCTCCAAAGCTGTCCAGGAAGTATTCATCAAATTATATGAAAAAGGCTATATTTATAAAGGATCCAGAATCATCAACTGGTGTCCGGTATGTCAGACCTCCATTTCCGATGCGGAAGTGGAGCATGAAGATCAGGACGGTTATTTCTGGCATATCAATTATCCGATCATCGGAGAAGAAGGACGCTTTGTGGAAATTGCTACCACCCGTCCGGAAACACTTCTCGGAGATACTGCAGTCGCAGTAAACCCGGATGATGAACGGTACAAAGACTTGGTAGGCAAGATGCTGAAGCTGCCGCTCACAGACAGAGAAATTCCGGTCATTGCCGATGAATATGTTGACAAGGAATTCGGAACAGGCTGCGTTAAGATCACTCCAGCTCACGATCCTAATGACTTTGAGGTTGGAAGACGCCATAACCTGCCGGAAATCAACATCATGAATGATGATGCCACCATCAATTCTCTTGGAGGCAAATATGCAGGCATGGACCGCTATGAAGCCCGCAGGGCTATGGTGGCTGATCTGGAAGCACAGGGACTTCTGGTAAAAGTTGTTCCTCACAGCCACAGCGTTGGAACCCATGACCGCTGCGGTACAACGGTTGAGCCGATGATCAAGCCTCAGTGGTTTGTAAAAATGGATGAAATGGCCAAGGCGGCAATAGAAGTATTGAATACAGGTGACCTGGAATTTGTTCCGCCAAGCTTCGGCAAGACCTATCTTCACTGGCTGGAGAATATCCGTGACTGGTGTATTTCCCGTCAGCTCTGGTGGGGACACCGTATTCCGGCTTATTACTGTGATGAGTGCGGTGAAGTAGTGGTAGCACGTGAAATGCCTGAGAAATGTCCGAAATGCGGATGCACACATCTTCATCAGGATGAGGATACTCTGGATACCTGGTTCAGCTCTGCTCTGTGGCCGTTCTCCACACTTGGATGGCCGGACAAAACAGAAGAAATGGAATACTTCTATCCCACAGACGTACTGGTAACCGGTTATGATATTATTTTCTTCTGGGTCATCCGTATGGTATTTTCTGCTCTGGAGCAGACAGGCAAGTCACCGTTCCACCATGTTCTGATCCATGGTCTGGTTCGTGACAGCCAGGGACGCAAGATGAGCAAATCTCTCGGCAACGGAATCGATCCTCTTGAGGTAATCGATAAGTATGGTGCGGATGCTCTCCGCCTGACTCTGATCACCGGAAATGCCCCCGGAAATGACATGCGTTTCTACTGGGAGCGTGTAGAGGCCAGCCGTAATTTTGCCAACAAGATCTGGAATGCTTCCCGTTTCATTATGATGAATCTGGAAGGCAAGACCGTTACAGAGCCGGAAGATCTCAGTGCGCTTTGTGCGGAAGATAAGTGGATCCTGTCCCATCTGAATACGGTGATCCGTGAAGTAACGGAAAATATGGAGAAATATGAGCTTGGTATCGCTGTACAGAAAGTATACGATTTCCTCTGGGATGAGTTTTGTGACTGGTATATCGAAATTGCAAAAGTACGCCTGTGGAAAGCGCAGGAAGATCCGAAGGCAGCAGGCGAGGCACTGTGGACACTGCGTACAGCCCTCACAGAAGGTCTGAAACTTCTCCATCCGTATATGCCGTTTATTACAGAGGAAATTTACTGCACACTTCTTCCGGAAGAGGAATCGATCATGATCTCCAGCTGGCCCGAGTATCAGGAAGCATGGAACTTCAAAGATGCTGAAGCGGCAGTAGAAAGTTTCAAAGAAGTTGTAAAAGGCATCAGAAATACAAGAAACGGAATGAATGTTCCGCAGAACCGCAGAACCAGTGTTTACATTGTAGGCAGAGATCCTGCCATCTGTGATATGTACAGAGAGAGCAGCCGTTCCTTTGTTAATCTGGCATATGCAAAAGAAATCCACGTACAGGAAACAAAAGAGGGAATCGGTGAGGATGCGGTTTCTATCGTTGTTTCCAATGCAGTTGTTTATCTGCCGCTGGAAGATCTGGTTGACAGAGAAAAAGAACTGGAGCGTCTCACAAAAGAAAAAGAACGTCTCACAAAAGAGATTTCACGCTGTGAAGGCATGCTGAGCAATCCGAACTTTGTGAATAAAGCACCGGAGGCGAAAGTGAATGCCGAGAAGGAAAAACTTCAGAAATATAAAGAAATGATGGAAAAAGTAATCCTGCAGCTGGAACAGATGAAATAGAGAGAGCTTTTACAGGAGTTGTGCAAAGTAAGAGATAACAGTAGAATTTGAAAAGATGAAATCATAAAAAGGAGCGTTTGTATGAAGTGGCATAACGTTTTCAATAGAATATCACTTCTGCTCCATGTTCTGGGAAGCGCGGCCGGATACTTCCTGATAGAAGCAATCAGCCGCCATTCCTTCCTGAAGGCATGGGAGTATATGACGGAAAGACCGCTGGTATTTGCATACAATACAGCATTGATTTTTACCACATCGCTGGTGGTATACCTGTTTCGCAGAAGGTGTTTCTGGAGAATTGTAGTTGCAATTTTCTGGCTGATACTGGGAATCATCAATGGTGTCCTTCTGACCACCAGAGTCACACCGTTTACCGGGCCGGATCTGCATCTGATCACAGATGCGCTGAAGCTTGCGAACCGGTATCTGCCATTTGCAGGTGTTGTAGCTGTCTGCATTCTGGCGGGAGTTCTGGCAGTGCTGCTGCTTATTTTCTTTATCAAAGGCCCTAAGTACCGGGGAAATCTGAAATACCGCTATAATATCCCGCTGGTGCTGGCAGGAATCCTGATATTTGCGGGAGTGACCCAGCTTGCTCTGGAAAAGAGAGTGCTTTCCAATTATTTTGGAAATATTGCTTTTGCATATGAAGATTATGGATATCCGTACTGTCTTGCAACAACGATTTTTAATACAGGAATCAGTTGTCCGAGAGATTATTCGGAGAAAGAAATTGAACGGATTGAAAAGACAGAGGAAAATCTGCCGGAGACAAAAGAGGGAGATTACCCCAACATTATTTTCCTGCAGCTGGAATCTTTCTTTGATCCGACTCTTGTAAACTATCTTGATATTTCGGAAGATCCAATCCCGAATTTCCGAAAGCTGATGAAAGAATATTCATGCGGATATTACAAGGTTCCTTCCGTTGGCGCTGGTACAGCAAATACAGAGTTTGAATCCATTACCGGCATGAGTATGCATTATTTCGGACCGGGAGAATATCCATATAAGAGCATTCTTAAAGAAACAACCTGTGAGAGCGCACCGTATGTACTTAAGAAACTGGGATATTCCACTCATGCGATACATAACCATGAGGCAAATTTTTATGCCCGCAGATCCATCTTCCCGAATCTGGGGTTTGATACATTTACCTCAGAAGAATATATGCCGGAAGAAGATCAGAAGAATGAGCTTGGATGGGTAAAAGACAGCATTCTGACGGATGAGATCATGAAGTGTCTGGAATCTACCGAGGAGCAGGATTATATTTATACGATTTCTGTACAGGGTCACGGAGCATATCCGGAAGAACCGCTCCTGGAGGATCCAAAGATCACAGTATCCGGTTCACCTACAGAGGAAGGCAATTATCAGTGGGAATATTATGTAAATCAGATTCACGAAATGGATAACTTTATCCAGGAACTTGTGGATACTTTGTCTGAATATCCGGAAGATGTGGTGCTTGTTATGTATGGCGATCATCTTCCCACCATGGGATTGACTGTAGAAGATGTTGACAACAAATATCTTTTCCAGACACAGTATGTCATCTGGGATAATTTCGGACTGAAGAAAATAGACGATAACCTGGCGGCTTATCAGATCGCTGCCGAGGTCATGGACCGTATCGGCATTCACGAAGGTACGATTTTCCGCTACCATCAGGCCCGCAGAAACACCAGAAATTATCAGGTGGATCTGGAGACTCTGCAGTATGATATCCTCTATGGAGAGAAGTATGCCTATGACGGAGAGAACCCGTTTGCCCGTACGTCCATGAGGCTGGGGCTTTATGATATTACGCTGGATTCCATGGAACTTGTTTCAGAGATGGATCATACATATTATATCAGGGGAACAAATTTCACTCCGTCCTGTGAGGTTCAGATCAACAAAGAATGGTATGATACAGTGTATATCAATGAAAATACACTGATGATCACAGGACTGGAACTGAATGACTTTGACCGTATCTCCGTAGTGATGAGAAGCAACAGTTCCACAAGGAAAGCACTGAGCAAGAGCTATGACCGTTCCTGCTATGCTCTGTATCAGGTAAATAAATGGAAATTGCCGGCGAAAGAGTAAGTTTTGAAACACCTTGTCAAATAAAAACTTACGATTGGTACTGGACATCTTTCACCACTTATATATAATGATATCGTAATGTTTTTTTTGTACGGCGGGATTTGCTGCCGTACAATAGAGAACCATACGAATACATTAGATAAAGTGGTGAATTTTTTTATGAATTACGAGGAAGCAGTTGCTTATATTGATGAGACTCCCAAGTTTACGACTAAGAATAAACTGGAGCATACAAAAGAATGTTTAAGGAGACTTGGAAATCCCCAGGAAAAATTCCGTGTCATCCATGTAGCGGGAACCAATGGAAAGGGAAGCACCTGTGCTTTTCTGACTTCCATTCTTCGCGAGGCAGGTTATTCCTGCGGGCTTTTTACTTCTCCTCATCTTGTGGAAATCAATGAGAGATTTCAGATCAATGAGGTGAATATTGACAATGATACATTTTTAAGAGCCTTTCTGAAGGTGAAAAAACTAGCAGATGAGCTGGTGGCTGAGGGTAATTATCATCCCACTTATTTTGAAATGCTGTTTCTGATGGGAATGGTCATTTTTGCCGATGCAGGTGTGGATTATGTGACTCTGGAAACAGGGCTGGGCGGCAGGCTGGATGCAACAACAGCCGTAGAAAACCCCGCAGCCTGTGTCATTGCTTCCATCAGCTTTGACCATATGCAGTATCTTGGAAATACCATTGAAGAGATTGCGGCAGAAAAAGCCGGTATCATTGTTCCGGGCGTTCCGGTCATCTATGACGGCAATGATCCAAAGGCTGCTGAGGTTATCCGAAAACACGCAGAGAAGCTTGGAAGTCCTGCTTATGAGGTAAAACGGGAAGATGCTGTGATTCATCGGATCACCAGAACAGGAATTGATTTTTCTCTTAACAACGAGTATTATGGGGATACGGTATTTCAGATTCCGTTCGTGGCAAGGTATCAGGTGATGAATGGCTCTCTTGCACTGAAAACAATGGAGGTTCTGAAAGATACGATTCCGGCTTCTGTTGAGACTATACAGAGAGGAATGATGGATACACGCTGGCAGGGGCGAATGGAAACGGTGCTTCCCGGAGTGATTGTTGACGGTGCCCATAATGAGGACGGTGTGGCTAAATTTGTAGAGACAGCAGCACATTTTCAGGAGGAATATCCTCTGACACTGCTGTTTTCGGCGGTGGATGACAAGGATTATACAGATATGATCCATACGATCTGTGACAGTATTAAGTTCCGGAATGTTGTTGTAACGCAGGTGGGAGGATACCGGATGGTGCCGGCTGAGGTGCTTCGGGATATTTTCCGGAAGGAAGGATACGAGGATGCCATGGCTTTTGAGGAAATTCCGGAGGCTTTTGACAGCGCCTTTGCAGCGAAAGGAGAAGACGGACTTTTGTTCTGCGTTGGATCCCTTTATCTTGTGGGGGAGATCAAGAGTGTGATTCGTGAGAGGAACAGGAGGAAATTATGATCGATTACGAAGAGGAACTGAAGAAATTTGAGCCATGTCTGGATGTGACAGATGCTGAAAGTGCGATTTACGACCGGGAACTGACAGATATTCTGGACGTGCTTCAGGAAGTGCTCAGGGAAGCCAAGAGCAACAAACGCACAAGATAAGGAGACATACGAATGAATTGTATGAATTGCGGCGCGTACCTGATGGATATGGATCTGGATTATTGCCCTCACTGTGGGTGCAATGTGCTGATCCAGAAAAAGGTGGATTACCTGTCCAAGTGCTACTATAACCAGGGACTGGAAAAAGCCAGCATACGCGATCTGTCAGGCGCGATTACCTGTCTGAAGCAAAGCCTTGCATATAACAAGCTGAACATACAGGCACGAAACCTGCTTGGCCTTGTGTATTTTGAGACCGGGGAAGTTGTGGCGGCGCTCAGTGAGTGGGTCATCAGCAAGAATCTGCAGCCGACCAGAAATCTTGCTTCGGAATACATTGGCAAGCTTCAGGCAAATCCCAACAAACTGGAAGCAATTAACGAGACGATTAAGAAATATAATCATGCCCTTTATCTTTGCAGGGAAGGACATGAAGATATGGCGGCTGTCCAGCTGAAAAAAATACTTTCCCAGAATTCCAAGCTGATCAAAGGATATCATCTTCTGGCGTTGATCCAGATTAAGGATGAGGAATGGAATAAAGCCCGCAGAACACTGAAAAAAGCGATTCGTATTGATAAGACCAATACGACAACGCTGAGATTTTTGCGGGAAGTGGATGAGCGTACAGGTGTGACCACCAGACTTGAGAAACAGAAAAAGGGATTTTTCCGTTCAGATCCGGAAGAAAGGGATACGGATATATGGGGCAGTGATTATGCTGTCAGAACGCCTGTTTATAAAGAGAAATCCAGAATTTCCCTGTTTTTCACTTTGATGGCAGGACTTGCTGCCGGAGCTGCAGCGTTCTGGCTCCTGGCGGTACCTGCGATCCGTCAGAATATATACCGGGAAGCGAACCGTCAGATCGTAAAATACAGTGAATCTCTGGTCAGTCAGGGAGCAGAGCTTACCAGAGCCCAGGGAAAAGCAGAAGAATCCGACAGTACTGCAGAAGCGGTGGTCAGACAGATTGAGGAAGAAAAGAAGAAAAGCAGCAGCTATGAAGCGCTGCTGAGTGCATATGCTTATCTTCTTCAGGAAGACTATGACAGTGCAGCGCTGAAGATCCAGAATGTCTATGAGGATTATCTCACAGAGGATATGTGGTCTATGTATAATGCTGTCTGCAGCGATACCGGTGTGTCCGGAATCCGCAGCGAAGATTCGGATGGGGAAAATCAGGATGACGGAAATTATGATGATGGCGGTTATGATGACGGAAGCTACGATGACGGAAATTATGATGATGGAAGTTATGACGGCGGAAGCTACGATGATGAAAGTTATTCTAATGATGGGAATTACGATGAATACAATGACTACAATGACTATGAAGGATAACAGGATTTGAGCGACAGGAGTTCCATCTTTTTCGTCGGATTTGTCAGCTGATGCAGATAATGTTGTGAATAACTGATATAGATGTTACCATGAATAACAAATGAGGAACCTCGCAGAAGGGGATGTGCATGATGTGTACATCTCCTTTTTGTTGTACAGAATACGGAACCAGAGAAAGAATTTCTGCATAATCCGGCAGATTTCGGCAAAAATAGAAAAAAGGAAAACAGTAAAATAGTAAAGCAGTATAACAAGAAAACAGGAACAAGAGGGGAGAATATCTATGAATCCATTATTTGAAACAGAAGGCGCCTGTCTGACGATCCGGTTACCAAAGGAACTGGATCATCCGGCTTCAGACAGTATCAGGAAGGAAACTGACAGAATCATGAACAGAACTTATATAAAAACCATCATATTTGATTTTGAGAAGACCGGGTTTATGGATAGTTCCGGAATTGGACTGATCATGGGAAGATACCGGGCACTGGGAATGCGCGGCGGGTGCATCCGTGCAGTACATGTGAACAGTCACATAAATAAACTGCTGCATCTATCCGGAGTGCACCGTTATATTGAAATCCGGAAACAGGAATTGGACCGTGAGAATCGGAAGCAGGAAGCAGACTGTGAAAAAATTGGAGAATAGGAAGGGAGCATATTATGGAAAATACCAATGAAATGAAAATTTTTTTTGACAGCAGACCTGTCAATGAAGGTCTCGCAAGAGTGGCTGTGGCGGCTTTCTGCACGCAGCTGAATCCTACACTGGAAGAGGTGGCAGACCTTAAAACAGCAGTATCGGAGGCTGTGACCAACTGTATCATTCATGGTTACGAAGGAGAGATACATAAGATCGAGGTAGCCTGCAGACTGCAGGGAAGGGAACTCTTTGTGGATGTCACAGATGAAGGGGTTGGCATTCCCGATGTGGAAAAAGCAATGGAACCCATGTTTACAACAAAACCGGAAAAAGACCGTTCCGGGATGGGATTTACTTTTATGGAAGCATTTATGGATGAAGTTTCCGTGGAATCTCAGGTTGGGAAGGGAACCACTGTGCACATGAAAAAAATCATCAGGAGGTAAGGATGGGGGATACTCTTGCCCTGATCGGGCGTGCGCACCAGGGGGATAAAGAGGCAAGAGACACATTGTTTGAGGAAAATATAGGACTGGTCTACAGTGTGGCAAGACGATTTGCGGGACGAGGGGCAGAAATGGAGGATTTGTTTCAAATCGGGAGTATTGGCCTTCTTAAAGCAGTGGATAAATTTGACGTTTCTTTCCAGGTGAAGTTTTCCACATATGCGGTACCTATGATTGCAGGGGAGATCAAGAGATTCCTCCGGGATGACGGAATATTGAAAGTGAGCCGTTCTGTGAAAGAAAATCAGTATAAAATATTCAGGATGCGGGAGCAACTGGAGCGTACCCTTGGCAGAGAACCTACTTTGCAGGAACTGTCTGATGGGCTGGATATGCCTGTTGAGGAAGTGATCCTGACTATGGAATCCCAGGCGGAGGTGGAATCTCTTCACAAGACGATTTATCAGGGAGAAGGAACAGAGATTTCTCTGATGGATAAGCTTCCGGAAAAAGAAAATCAGCAGGAAAAGCTTCTGAACCGGATCTTTCTGGAAGAGGTTCTGGGCGCTTTGGAACCAAAGGAACGTCAGCTGATTTACATGCGGTATTTTCAGGACATGACTCAGACGGAAATTGCGGACAAACTTGGTGTATCTCAGGTACAGGTATCCAGAATGGAAAAGCGTGTTCTGGGGAAAATTAGAAAAATGGACGGATAAACGGCGGATAAAAAAGAAACGCAGGGGAATCTTCTCTACAGAAAAGATTCTTCTGCGTTTCTTGAAGTTCCGTAGAAGATCAGGAATACAGTGTTGTATCTGAAAAGAGGAATAACAGGAGATTATTTCGTGCAGTTTACCCTGGCATTTCCGAAAATCGTATGCTGATATTTGGAAAGTGCAGTAAGCAGTATCATACCGATCACTCCGCAGGAAACAATTTCTCCAACGCCTACCGTGAGCATCATGAATGGAACAGGAAGATTGATTCCGTATCCATAGTACAGTACGAACGGCACGATGACGGTATTTGCAGCAATCGGCGGGATTGGAGCAAGCCATTTGTTACTGCGCAGGCGGTAAGTAAAAACGGCACCGATGAGAGTTGCAATACTTCCAAAAAGGATGTCGATAGGAATTGCTCCGCCAAGGAAATTGGCAATGATACATCCCACAAACAGACCGGGAATGGCAGCGGGAGTGAAATAAGGCAGCACGGTCAGTGCCTCCGAAAAACGGATTTGAACTTCCCCGAAGCTAAGTGGTGCGAAGACAAGTGTCAGAACTACATAAATGGCCCCAATGGCAGCAGCCTGCACAAGAAACAGAGTGTTTTTGTTTTTCATGATTCAATTCTCCTTTAGTTTTGTTTTACGAGTGGAAGGTCTCGAACACTCGATTCATTTAACGCCGGGAATCGGCGGCAAGCCCGAAAAGACCTTATTTTTATGGGCTTTATGCGGTTCATAGTGTAGCACAAAGCTTTATTAAAATCAAGGTCTGTCTGAAAAATTAGAGCTTACCGGAATTTGGGTAACTTGCTGCATGTCCTAAATGTTCAGCTTGTTAAAATCGATCGAAAAATCCGAATAGATCCCTGATTGTACGGAATCTGTAAATGAATATTCCAAAGTATCCTCTGATTCAAAGCTGTATACCATGATACGGTTTTTGTCCGAATCTACAATCCAGTATTCCCGTACACCTGCAGTTCTGTACTTAAACAGCTTCGTGAAATAATCCATTCGCCTGCTGCCGGGAGAAACAATCTCAATAATCCAGTCGGGAGCACCGATGCATCCTTTATCGTTGAGTTTGTTACGGTCGCATATAACGCTTATATCTGGCTCGACATAGTTTTTATCGTTTTCATTCAGAAATACGGCAAATGGGGCGATATCGATTTCACAGGAGCCTCCTTTTGCATCAATGTAGTCTGCAATCATGCGGTACAGTGCTCCGGTTATTCTCTGATGCTTCCTTGACGGCGGAGCCATGTAGTAGATACGGCCGTCAATTAGTTCAGCTCTTGTACCTTCCGGGAGAGCGTAAATGTCTTCTGTGGTATAAAGCTTTTCTTGTGGTAACGGCATAGTGACACATCCTTTCTTGTAGAGTATTGGCAGAATGACAGGGACATCTGGTTCAAAGGAAAAGACAGCATCCGGAACCCGGCTTTTAAAGGTCCAGACTGGCAAAATCAATTTCCAAATGGTAAACGAAAATGCGTTCTTTGCGGGGATCTACAATCCAGTATTCCCGGACACCTGCGTTTGCGTACAGGTTCAGCTTCAGAACATAGTCATGGCTTGAATTGCCGGGAGAGACAATCTCAATGATCCAGTCCGGGGCTCCGGTACAGCCACGGCAAGGATCGCCTTTGGATCTGATATACTCCCGGATTGTTCCGGAAAGCTCCATGAGTATGGTCTGATGGATCCTGGAGGGTGCAGCATGGTTATAAATCAGGTTCCCCTCAATCAGTTCCGCCCGGACATCCTCCGGCAAATTGTAATAGTCTGCTTCAGTGTAAAGTTTGGTTTGTGCTAACGGCATTATAAAGCCCCCTTTTCTGGTTATTGTATGCGCTGTGATAGGAACTATTCTTTAGCAGCTGGTTGTGGGTTCCTCAAATCTGCAGTTGTGAGATATATTTTCTGCGTATCGTCCATTTCGAAAGCAAGCTGGCAGCCAACAAAATCAGCTATCATAATAAGTTCATCAGCAGAAAAACTCCCGCGTACAAATTTATTTCTCATGGCTTGTTCACTGATCCCGAAAAGACTGGCCAGTTCTTTATACTTTATTCCTCTCATACTGAGCAATCCTTTTATCTTATCGCTTACCATTGCAGCACCTTCTTTCCTTTGGTTGAGTTCATTATACTTCACCAACAGGATCATTGCAATCAAAATGATATAAAATGTAATCAAAAAGGTGTAATTATTAATTGATAATGTATGCAAAAAGATGTACAATATATTCATATAAGAAACAAACAAGGTCAAGCGTGGAAAGCAATGGGGGTTCTGATTCTGTAATGGAAAGATACAGAAATTATATCGAAAGAGACAATCAGAAGTATTATAAAATAAGCCCTTGTCAGATTGGCTACTCTGGCTTAAGAAATAAAAGATATTTGAATGGAAGGCTCTTCATCCCTCAGAAATGAGAGGTGAAGAGCCGCGTTTATTTTTCCTGATGAAATCTGCCAGCATCTTCCCGGAGGGTGGTATTGATATTATCTTCATAGAGACGCATCTGCACCTGCATGGGTGTCGGATCGGAGGTGATCTTCTTTTTTCCGAAATGGTTGAAGAAAAACAAAATCCCAACGCCCAGTCCGACAGAGTAGGAAATTTCCAGTATGGTAAAGCCGCTGGAGGTGTGACCGGTAACCTGCGTATAAATCCGGCTGAATAACGTTCCAATATCTACATCGTTATTAAATGTCATAATGGAAAAAGCTCCTCCAAAAAAAGAAATCAGACATACTACCGTGATTTTTAGCAGACGCCAGAGAGGATTGGGGCATTTCCCTGTGTCGTATGTCAGGATAAAATCCGGCTGACCGAGAGGAACGATTTCAAGTTCCGGCTCTTTTTTCTGGATGAGATCCACCAGATCCATGACGGACATAACATAACGTCCGGGTTTGTCGGGATCAAGAGTTATAACTGGTATGACACGGACCCGGTGGAGTATTTCCGGTTCATTGCAGGAAAGTCTGGCAATGTCCTGAAGACAGATATGAGGCTGCTGAACCATAATGTTATCGTCAATCTGCAGATATAGAATTCCGCTCATCTTATTCCCTCATTTTTGGTTTGCATACCAGACTTGCAATATAAGAAAAAATCAGTGCCGCAGAAACACCTACCGCACAAGCGGTGAATCCTCCTGTAAAAAGTCCGATAAATCCGTCTTTGTCTATGGCTTTTTTCATTCCTTTCCACAAAACCTGGCCAAATCCAAGAAGCGGAACAGACGCCCCTGCTCCGGCATAATCAGTAAGCGGCTGGTAAAGGCCGACAGCACTTAAAACCACACCGGAACAGACGAGAAGCACCATGACTCTGCCCGGCATAAGTTTGGTTCTGTCAAGCAGAATCTGAACGAGGGCACAGATCAGTCCGCCGACCCAGAATGCATTAAAATAATCCATGTGTATGACCTCCGTTTATGAAACCTGTTTTTGTTCGATAACGACAGCATGTGCAATTCCGGCCACAGGAGTACCTTCGTTGAAACTGACTTTGGACAGCATGGCACCTGTTGGAACAAATAAGATTCTTTTCCATTTCCCGGACAGAATATTGGGAAGCAAATGTGCACACAGCACAACGGCTGCACATCCGCATCCGCTTCCTCCGGAATGGGTATCCTGTGCCTGGCTGTCAAAAATAAGCATGCCGCAGTCCTGATGAACCTGACGGATATCAACATTTTTTTCGGAAAGAAGATCCAGAAGGATTTTCTGACCGATGCTTCCGAGATCGCCGGTGACAATGGCATCGTAATCAGAAGGCGTCCGCCCAAAGTCGAAAAGATGCTGATAGATGGTATCGCAGGCAGCCGGTGCCATACATCCGCCCATATTCAGCGAATCCTTCAGTCCGAAATCGACCAGCCTTCCGGTGGTGATTTCGGTAATGGCAGCGCAGCAGCGGCCTTTTCGAAGCGGCATGGAATCACCCTCAGAGCGAAAAGACGGAGGCTGTGTTCCGAGAACGCAGGCGCCGCTTCCGGTTACTGTCCAGGTGGAAGAGAGGGGACGCTGGCATCCGTATCCCAGAGGATAACGGAATTCTTTTTCCGCACTGGCAAAATGACTGGAAGTGGCACAAAGGATATGATCTCCATAATCCGCAGCTGCCGCCATTGCACCGAGAGAAAGAGATTCTCCCATTGTGGAACAGGCTCCGTATAAACCGTAAAAAGGGATTCCCATTTCTGCGATTCCAAAAGAAGAAGCGATGGACTGTGCCAGCAGATCTCCTGCAAATACCATACGAATTTCTTCTGGCTTCAGACCTGCTTTTCCGATCGCGAGAAGAGCGGCCTCTTTCTGCATGGTGCTTTCGGCAGTTTCCCAGGTATCGGTTCCGAAGAGCGGATCTTCACAAATCATGTCAAAACAGTTTCCAAGCGGTCCTTCGCCTTCTTTTTTTCCTGCAATGGATGCAGCGCTCTGAATATATACAGGCTTTTCCAGAGCGATGCTGGAAGTTCCCTGTTGTTTTCGTAAATTCATACAAACACTCCTATCGCTTTGAGAATATAGTAAATCAGTCCGAGAATCCAGGAACTCATAATCCCGTATAGAATAACAGGTCCCGCAATGGTAAAGATTTTGCACCCGATTCCGAAAACCTGCCCTTCTGCTTTGTATTCAATTGCAGAGGCGGCTACGGAATTGGCAAAACCGGTGATGGGAACCAGAGCTCCTGCTCCGCCGAATTTTCCGATTTTCGGATACAGATTCAAACCTGTTAAAATGACGCTTAACAGAATCAGGATCATGGAACACCAGCTTCCAGCCATTTCCTGGTCAAGTCCTCTGCTTTTGGCAAAATTGAGGATGAATTGTCCGATTACGCAGATGAGACCGCCTGTCAGGAATGCTTTTGCCATATTTCGGGGCAGACTGTGTGTGGGGGTGATTTCTTTGACATATTTTTCGTATTCTTTTTGTTTTTGCTTTTGCTGCTCTGTTGCCATCGTAACGGTCCTTTCGTTACTGCACACATTTTATAATTCCGGTGAACAGTAATGTCCTTTCTTTTATCGTTTCCTTAGTCTGTGAAAAAAATCAGCGGAATATACATTCTTGCTTTGACTTTTTGTCTGTCTGTCCGTATAATAAGAAAATAGCGGCAAAAATCAGCATTATTGTCAGCTGCATTGATAAATCAGCCGCAGAATCGGTTTTATTGCCAGCCCTGATAATAATACAGCAGACTGCCGGCTGTTTTTCCAAGGGCTATGCAGATGATTACCAGCGGCAGACCTTCTGTGAAACGGATTCTTCTGGAAAAAATGGGAAATACATCTGCAATCTCTGCAAGTGCAAGAATCCATCCGCCGAGGAAGATGCCGGAAAATATTCCATAAAGGATTAAAAAAGGTGTACCAAGGGGGAGTGTGATCTTGTAAAGATAAAAGAGATTTCCTAGAACGGTTCCCCAAAAAGTAACATCTTCATAAAGGAGCATATGTTCCGCAGTATGTGTAATTCCGGCATATCGTGGAATAATAGAAAGACCGATCATAAGACCGGTAACGCCTCCTGCTATGATGAATCCGGCACACAGGCCTGTAAAAGCCAGAATTATCTGCTGCCACATAAAAATTCCTCCTTTGTCTGAATGTGGATATAGTATGTGGAAGCTCTGGAAAAATTATACGGAATTCGAAAAAATGTATGAAGAACTGTACATTTTTCATGGCAGATAGTATAATGAGGAAGCTAGGAGGGTTGCATATGCAGAATGCATTTTCCCGTATGGAAATACTTGTGGGAGAAGAGGGCGTGAATAAACTTGCTTCTGCAAGAATCGCAGTGTTTGGACTGGGGGGTGTGGGTTCCTATGTTGTTGAAGCTCTTGCCCGATGCGGTGTTGGAGGTCTGACACTTGTGGATCATGATACGGTTTCCCTGACGAATATCAATCGTCAGCTTTATGCACTTCGTTCAACCGTCGGCAAAAGCAAAGTACAGATTGCAAAAGAGAGAATCCGTGACATTGATGAAAATATTCTGGTGCATACTTATGAGACTTTTTATAATGAAGATACAGCAGGAATGTTTGATTTTCATTCTTTTGATTATGTGGTGGATGCCATCGATACAGTGACTTCCAAGCTGCTTTTGATTCAAAAAGCCAAAGAATGCGGGACACCGATCCTGTCCAGTATGGGAACCGGAAATAAGCTGAATCCGTCACGCTTTGAAATCACGGATATTTCCAAGACCAGTGTCTGTCCGCTGGCTAAGGTTATGCGTGTGGAACTGCGCAGGCGCGGTATCCGCAAAGTGAAAGTGCTGTATTCCAGGGAACGTCCCGTAAAAGGTTTCGAGACAGAAGAGAAAAAAGGAAATACAGACCGGCCGGTACCGGGAAGTATTTCTTTTGTACCCAGTGTAGCGGGACTTATGATTGCCGGGGAAGTTGTAAGGGATCTTCTTGAGATTCCGGCAAAATAAGACATTAGTAATTTAGTATAGAAAGATTGAGGTTGATATCTGTGAAGCAGGAAATCAAACAGCGATTTTGTGCGATTTTGGGAGAAGAGAGAGTTCTTATAGAGGAACCGATGGAGCGTCATACGACATTCCGTATCGGAGGCCCTGCGGATTATTTTCTGATCCCTGAGACTTATGAAGAAATCAGAGACATTCTGAAAATATGCGCTGAAGAGGAGCTTCCGTATTTTTTTCTCGGAAACGGAAGCAACCTTCTGGTAAGCGACAGGGGATATCGCGGTGTGATCATTCAGACATTCCGCAATCTTTCCGGTGTGACTGTTGAAGAGAACAAAATCCGCGCCGCATCCGGAGCACTTCTTTCTTCCATTGCAGCGGCGGCCAAAAATGCTTCACTGACTGGCTTTGAGTTTGCAGGAGGGATTCCCGGCACTCTTGGAGGAGCGGTTGTGATGAATGCGGGCGCTTATGGCGGAGAAATGAAAGATGTTCTTGAAGAAGTGACTGTTATGGACAGGGAAGGGCAGATTCTTACTCTGAAAGCCGAAGACCTTGAGATGGGATATCGCACCAGTATCGTAAAGAAAGCGGGATACCTTGTTCTGGAAGCAGTGATCGCTCTGAGAGAAGGCGATCAGGAACAGATCAGAGAGAGGATGCGGGAACTGACGGAGCAGCGTATCAGCAAGCAGCCTCTGGAATATCCAAGTGCAGGAAGTACATTTAAGCGTCCGGAGGGATATTTTGCCGGAAAGCTGATCATGGACTGCGGGCTGCGTGGGTATCGTGTAGGCGGTGCACAGGTATCTGAGAAACACTGCGGATTTGTCATCAATGCGGGAGGAGCAACTGCTGAGGATGTACGTACGCTTATGCAGAATGTTTCCGATATGGTATATGACAGGTTTGGAGTGACACTGGAGCCGGAAGTGAAGTTCCTGGGAGAATTCTGATAAATACAGGAGAGAAAAGATGCGTTTTGTGATTGTAACAGGTCTGTCCGGTGCCGGCAAGACAACAGCACTGAAGATGCTGGAGGATGTCAGATACTTTTGCGTGGATAATCTTCCGATACCATTGGTTGAAAAGTTTGTTTCACTGATGGCCGGCGGTCAGGGAACGGATGTGGAGAATGTGGCAATCGGTATTGATGCCAGGAGCGGCCGGTCACTGGGGGAGCTGGAAGATGTTCTGAACCATATGCAGAAAATCGGTTATAAATATGAAATCCTGTTTTTGGATGCCGAGGATCACGTTTTGGTAAAACGGTATAAAGAAACGAGACGAAGTCATCCGCTTGCCATGAATGGCCGTGTGGATGACGGTATCCGCCTGGAGAGAGAGAAGATTAAATTTCTCAAAGACAGAGCGGACTACATTATAGATACGACACACCTTCTTACCAGAGAACTGAAGAAGGAGATTGAAAAAATATTTGTGGATAATACAGGATTTCATAATATGGTGATTTCTGTATTGTCTTTTGGATTCAAATATGGAATACCTGCTGATGCAGATCTTGTGTTTGATGTACGATTTCTTCCGAATCCTTATTATGTGGATGATCTGAGACCGCTTACAGGAATGGATGACGGAGTATATCATTATGTAATGGATAACGATACAGCCCGGGAATTTGCAGAAAAGCTGGTGGATATGGTGAAATTCCTGATTCCCAATTATATTCGTGAAGGCAAGACGAATCTGGTCATAGGGATAGGTTGTACCGGCGGCAAGCACCGTTCTGTGACACTTGCCAGAGTTCTGTATGAACGCCTGTCGGAGACGAAAGAGTATGGACTGCGTCTGGAACACCGGGATATCAGCAGAGATGCCATTGTGAAATTATAAAAAGTGAGGTTGGAAAATGTCTTTTTCAGGGATGGTGAAAGAAGAACTTTCCAAACAGATCAGCTCTGCCCGTCACTGCAGAATCGCAGAAACAGCTGCTCTTTTAAGCTCAGGCGGACGGCTGACGGAGGCTGGACATCTGAAACTTCAGATGGAAAATGACACAGTTATAAGAAAGTACTTTACATTATTAAGAAAAACCTTTAATATAGAAACAGAAATATCTATCCGTGAGAGCAGTAACCAGAAGAAAGGGCAGGTTTATTACGTGGAGCTGTCCGATGAGAAACAGGTTCAGGAGGTACTTCAGGGAACGAAACTCACTTCGGAGGATGCGGACGGAGGAATGCTTTTTTTCGGTAATGGACTCGTCACTCAGCAGAACTGTTGCAAAAGAGCATTTATCCGTGGTGCTTTTCTTGCATCGGGGTCTATCAGTGATCCCCGTAAGGGCTATCATTTTGAGATCGTATGTGCAGATGAAAGAAAGGCACAGCAACTGCAGGATATTATCCGCAGCTTCCAGATTGACGCAAAAATCGTGCAGCGTAAGAAATCATATGTGGTCTATGTGAAAGAAGGCGATCAGATAGTGGATATGCTGGCGCTTATGGAGGCAAACGTTGCACTGATGAATCTGGAGAATATCCGGATTCTGAAAGAAATGCGCAATACTGTGAACCGGAAGGTGAACTGTGAAACTGCGAATATCAATAAGACGGTGAATGCAGCTGTGAAGCAGATGGAAGACATTAAACTGATTGAGAAAACAACAGGTTTTCAAAACCTGAATGAAGGTCTTGCCGAGATCGCTGAACTAAGGCTGCAGTACCCGGAGGCTACACTAAAAGAATTAGGTATGATGTTGAACCCGCAGGTTGGGAAATCAGGTGTTAACCACAGGTTGCGTAAACTGAGTAAAATAGCAGATGATTTGCGGGAAAACAACAAGGAGGAGTTATTATGATTAAAAAACCAATCACTATTAATCTTTCTACTGGCCTGGAGGCACGCCCGGTAGCACAGCTTGTACAGGTGGCAAGTCAGTTCAACAGCGAGATTTATGTCGAGATTGGAAAAAAGAGAGTTAATGCAAAGAGTATCATGGGTATGATGACCCTTGGACTGGATGCAGGAGAAGAAATCACTCTTTCTGCCAACGGCGAAGACGAAGAGGCAGCGATGTCCAGTATTGAGAAGTATTTAAGCAATCAGTAATTGAATACTAAAGGAAGCAGAGAAATTTATAATCATAATTTGTGGCTGAATTAAGATGAAAATCAAGAAGCTGTTCACTGAAAATGTCCGACAGGATGAAGTGTTCTGGACAGCAGAAGAATTGCCGGGAAGGAAGACCGCTTCCCGGCAGTTTTTATTTTTTATGGAAACGTTATGCAGTTTTACCTTGATGCTCCGGCTCTGGAAAACAAGTATGGATATATGCTTACGATCCATGAAACAGTCAGAAAGTACCGTATGAAGGATGCCGCGAGGGAAGTGCCGATCACTGCTTTTGCCCCTTCCAGGATTAAAACGGCTGCAGCCAGTCCGATAATCATGCGGAGAAGTTTTTCTCCTGGATTTTCGGGAGGTGAGAAACGTATCCAGCGTTTTTCTATATAGAAGCCTGAAGCGAAAGCCAGTCCTGCACCGGAGGCTTTAAGGCAATCTGCAGCATATTCTGTGGAAATGATTGCGCTGTGGCTGAGTATAAGTGCGTAGACACAAAGCAAAACACAGATTCCGGCCATTACAATGGAAAGGATTCCCTCGTGTCCGTCAACAGAATTCTTCTTATATATGAAGTAATCGGTAAGACATACACAGGTGATTGTCACTGCGAAGGAAACCAGGACATCTTTTGGAGTGTGGCATCCAAGATACATTCTGGAAAGCATGACGAGAAAGATGACTGCAAAATAAAAACTGCGTTTCGCCGCCTTTTTTGTGCGAAGTCCGAGTGAACCGAACAATGCTGTGATGCTTTGCGTGTGTCCGCTGGGAAATGAATATCCGGTTGCTCCGGGAACTGCAGAAGCTACGGGCTGAAAATCAGGATCAAGTATCCATGGACGCGGAATGCGGAAAGTGATCTTCAGACCCTGTACAAGGAGCCCGGAAGCAAAATAAGCAAATCCGAGAGAATATGCCTGCTTTTTGTCAGAACACCAGTAAAACCAGCAGATTACAGTGACTACAAAAAGTTCCTGGGCCATGTATGTAACTCCCTGAAAAAACAAATCCAGTACCGGAGTGCGGCACTCAGAAAGAAACCGTAAAAAATCCATATGAAAAAAATCCTTTCTATAAATGAAATACTGTCTGTCAGATACTGTTATATATAATGTCTGGCACATAGTTCTGCGAAAAGTAACCATGTATGGAGATTATAAAAGTAACAATTGTATGGACATTATAAGTTGACCGGAAGAAAAAAACAAGGTATAATAATCGTTAGATTAACTAAACGGATAGAGTTACTGTCCGTTCCGTCGCGGCAGCACGCACAGTATATGCAGTGAGCAGTAACGGATGTGACTACAACAGAATTTAAGCAAAAAACAGAAGTGAGGATGTTATCAATGTCAAAATTTTTGAAATTCATCGTACATTTTATTGTGATATGTACAATACTTTGTGTTGTTGCCCTTGCTGTCCCGCCATTTTGGGGGATAACAACGGAGATTATGGATGACTCAGGAGCGGATACGAATCTTCCGCTGGGCTCTGTAACGTATGCGATTCCTGTTAAGACAGATGAAGTTTCAGTTGGGACACCGATTCTTGTTCAGGGTGATACAAATGTATACCGTTACAATATCGTAAGCCTTGATCTGGAGAATCATACAGGTACTGTTATTGATCCAAACGCAAACTCTACAGAAACTGTGAATGTCGCTGTGAAGAATTATGTTCCGAAGGTGGTCATTACAATACCGTTCCTTGGATACCTGCTGATTGCCACAGAGAGCATTGAAGGTCTTATCATTCTCGGGCTTGCAGTATTATTCCTGATCATTCTTTATGTTATCGCTGAATTATGGAAGAAAGATTCGGAAGAGGATTATGATGACGACGATTATGATGAAACATATGTCAAGTCAGCAAAAGAACTGAAGCGTGAAGAAAAAGAAAGAGAGCGGAGAATGCGTGAAGAAGATCGTCAGATGCTCCGTGATGAAAAGACGCGCAAAAAAGAAGAAAAGAAAAAACGTAAGATCATTAAAACCGGCGGCTTTGTAGATGAAGTCTATGAAGATGAACTGGATGATGAAGAGGAAGAAAAACCAAGAAAACGTGCTAATGTGCAGACTGCTACAAGTGAAGCACATGAGCTTTTGAAAAAAGAAATTGCTGCAGCTACAGCGGAAGAACCGGAGAAGCCTGTAACAAAGCAGACCCGCAGAACTGCACCTGCTGCAGGCGACAGAATCAGAAAGAGCGCACGGCCGAAAACCCAGCCTGCAGAAGAAAAGGAACAGCCGGTTGAAATCAAAAAAATGGCAATCCCGATCCGATCCGCTGCTCAGCTTGCTGATATGGCGAAGAAGCAGGGAGATGCACCGGATATTGTGAGAGATGAGATTACGAAGGTTACTTTGTTTGATTATTCCGATATCATTGGTGCGGATGATGAGGATTACGAAGAAGAATGATTCATACATAATCGGAGATTTATGAGGGCCATCCTGTAATGGCCCTCATTGTTTCTGAAAGAAGATTGGTAACTGTTCAAAAGCCACTATCTGTGAAGGTGCTGAACAGATACGAAGATTGTATAAAAAAAAGAACAATAAAAAAGTGTAATAAATGAAAAAAAACGCTTGCATTCTTATTTCCGATTGTGTATACTAACTATTGCTGTGACATGATAGCTGTGAAGCGCGAGGTTGCTGCCGATGAATGGCAGGTTTTCCGTGGAGCGAATGTCAAGTTAGGAAACTGACGACAAGTCACTGTACAAGTTCAGAAAACCATTTTGGGATGGGCACGCGAAGAAATGTTTCAGGACACGCGTGGAGATGTGTACAGTCGCCGCTTGTCGTACCGATAACCGAGTACGAATAGGAGGAGACTTTTTTTATGGCAAATCAGGTAATGAGAATCACATTAAAAGCTTATGATCATCAGTTAGTAGATGCATCTGC
>JALEHU010000121.1 GCA_022770365.1 Blautia sp.
GGATCTCTGATCCGGAAGGGACTTGCAAAAAAGATAAGAATGGAGTAAAGTTGGGATAAGAAAATCTACACCAGATACTTTATCTGAGCATCAAGGGTGAACTCTAACCCATTTATTCCGACAGTAAACTTACGCAACCTACAAAATATAGTAATATTTACAGATATCTTATTATTATGTATAATAAATTTATTATGTATAATAAATCAGATATGATATGTTTGGAAGGAACAAAAGAAGAAAGTGTTGCCAACCTTATTATGTACGTTAAATAAATACTTTATTTTTGAGGTGAGTTATGTACACAATAGCTGTAATTGAAGATAATGTACTGACCGGGGACATGATAACAGAGGTTTTAATAGAGGAGGGATTCCAGGTTATCCGGGCGTATTCCGGGACGGAAGCGTTATATCTGCTTAAGCATCAGAAGCCCGACCTGATACTGCTGGATCTGATTCTTCCGGGTCTTGACGGAGAAGAAGTTCTGGAACATATTAAGGATATACCAGTCATCATACTGAGCTCAAAAGCGGAAGTGGAGAACAAGATTAATCTTTTGAATGAGGGTGCCTGCGACTATATAACGAAACCATTTAATGCAAAAGAACTGATTGCTCGTATTTTTGTTCAGCTGCGGAAAGAAAAAAGCTCAGGTAACCACACTGATGAATCAATATTATCTGTTGGCGATTTGACATTGGATCCCCTGTCTTTGAATTTGATTGTTCAGTCACAAAACGTAAAGCTGACAAAGACGGAATGTGTGATTCTCAAACTGTTGATGTCTCATTCCAGGTATACCATATCCAGAGACCTGCTTCTGGACAGCATCAGTTATGAAACACCGGATTGTACGGAGAAATCCCTGAAACAGCATATTTATAATTTACGAAAGAAGCTGAGCAGCATTAACAGCAGCATCCAGATCGAAACTGTTCGTGGCGTTGGATTTAAATTATCCGAAAACAAAAGAAAATAATTCAGATGAAAAGACGCAGTACTGAATTAAGGAACCAATCATAAGGAACCATTCAGTTACTGCGTTTTGTCGTTATTGAGTATGTTGTGTCAGTTATTCTTGCCTTTTCTGATCTCATCCAGTACAATAGGTCTATGAGAAAAAAATAATGGAGAGGAACCGATGAAGAAACACAGACGATTACAACTGATCTCCCGTTTTTTTGTAGGAGCGAGAGGTGCTTTTGCGGCAGCGGTAGCTGCCTCTTTTATTACTACCATATTGAATGCGCTGACACCGCAGATTTTTCGTTTTACCATTGACTCAGTGCTGGGAAGTGACGGTTATCCATACCTGTCAGAGCATCTGTGGGTTATGGGACTGGTGCTTGCGGGGGTGGCTCTGCTTTCCGCTCTGGCAATGTTTATTTGCCGGTATTATACAGCAATTGCAGGAGAAAATTTTGCAAGAAACATGAGAGATACTCTGTTTATCCATGTACAAAAGCTTCCCATGAAATGGCATGATAAAAATCAGACAGGAGATATTATCCAGCGCTGTACCTCGGATGTGGAGGTAATCCGGAATTTCGTGGTGACACAGCTTCTGGAGGTGTTCCGGACAGTTTTTCTGGTGGCAGTCTCCTTCGGGATGATGGTGTCTATGAATAGGAAGCTGTCCATGGTCGTACTTTTGTTTGTACCGCTGGTGGTGGCTTATTCAGCTATCTTTTATCAGTTGATCGCCAGACGGTTTACAGATGCAGATGAGGCGGAGGGTGAATTGTCCACTGTAGTACAGGAAAATGCCACAGGTGTCCGTGTAGTGCGTGCCTTTGGACAGGAAAAGCATGAGATGGATCGGTTTCAGGAAAAAAATAATGCTTTTGCCAAATTGTGGATTCGGCTGGGAACTCTTTCCGGGTTATACTGGGGTGTGGGTGATCTGATCACAGGGCTTCAGGTGATTACCGTTATTGTGCTGGGAGCAGTGGAAGCTGTCCATGGAAACATATCCGTCGGGGAGTTTGTAGCTTTTGCTTCCTATAATACCACTCTGGTCTGGCCTATTCGAGGGCTGGGAAGAATTCTGTCCGATATGAGCAAGGCAGGAGTGTCCTTTGACCGCGTGGACTACATACTGGGAAGTGAGGAAGAGGCATATGCGGGAAAAACAGAAAAAGCGGAAAAAACTATGCCGGAATCCTTTGATATTGAATTCAGACATGTGAATTTTCGGTATGAGGATGGCAAGCAGGTACTGTCTGATCTGAATTTCCATATTCCACAGGGAACTACTTTCGGTATTCTTGGAGGAACAGGCAGCGGAAAATCCACCATTGTGCAGCTTCTGGACCGGCTTTACGAACTGGATGGACAGGATGGCTCTGTGACGATCGGAGGAAGGGATATACGTGAAATCCCACTGGAGCAGCTTCGCCGGAATATCGGTATGGTGCTGCAGGAACCGTTCCTTTATTCCAGAACCATCAGGGAAAATATTGCCGCGTCAAAGCCGGAGGCCACTCTGGAGGAAATCCGTGAAGCGGCAAGGATTGCCTGTGTGGACGACGCCATCATGAGTTTTCCGGACGGATATGATACTCTGGTAGGAGAAAGAGGCGTGACTCTTTCCGGAGGTCAGAGGCAGCGTGTTGCCATTGCCCGGATGCTTTTGCAGAAAGCACCGATTATGGTGTTTGATGATTCCCTTTCTGCTGTGGATTCGGAAACGGATCACAGAATCCGCCAGGCATTAAAGGTGTGCATGAAGGATGCAACCGTAATCTTGATTTCGCATCGTATTAACACGCTTATGAGTGCTTCCCAGATTCTTGTGCTGAATCAGGGCAGGATCGCAGAGACAGGAAATCATCAGGAGTTAATGGAAAAGAATGGAATCTACCGCAGAATCTATGATATACAGATGAGTCATGATGACAGAAGAGAGGTGAACAGTCATGGCAGCCTATGAAGAACAGGAATATAACAAGCCCTTTCAGTTAAAAGTCTGGGCGAAGATGTTTCCATATTTCAAACCTTATAAGAAGTATTTCTTTATTACCTTCAGTCTGAATATTCTGCTGGCAGGGGTGGATGTACTGGTACCTCTGTTTCAGAGCTATGCCATCGACCATTTTATTATTCCGGATACCCTGAAAGGAATACAGGCCTTTGCTTTTGCCTATGTTGCAGTGATCGTGGCGCAGACGTTGAGTGTGTATCTGTCTGTTCATGCAGCCACTACCATTGAAATGAATGTGGGGAAGGATCTGAAATGGGCACAGTTTAAGCATTTGCAGACGTTATCGTTCTCCTATTACAATACGACGCCGGTGGGGTATATTCATGCCCGGGTCATGAGCGATACTCTGCGTATTGCAGGGATGATCGCCTGGGGGCTGGTGGATATGTTCTGGGCTCTGATCTATGTGGTGGGTGTTTTTGTGATCATGTTCATGCTGAATGCCCGCCTGGCATTTCTGCTTTTGCTGATCGTACCGTGCATTGCAGCACTCACAGTGTTTTTTCAGAACAGGATCCTGCACTGGAACAGGAAAGTGCGCAAGATCAATTCTCAGATCACCAGTGCTTACAATGAGGGTATTACCGGAGTAAAAACATCCAAGAGCATGGTAATTGAGAAGGACAATGAACAGGCATTTTTTAAACTCACTGAGGATATGCGTCATGCAGGCTGCAGAGCAGCGAAACTGAACGCCATTTTTATCTCTTCTATCCTGTTTTTCAGTTCTGTTGCTTCGGCTCTGGTGTTGTACAGAGGCGGATATATGGTACAGGAAGACCTGATCCGGCTGGGGACACTGTCTGTGTTTATTTCCTATGCAGTGGCTATTTTTGAACCGATCCAGCAGCTTGCAAGGCTTCTGGCGGATCTGATCTCCTGTCAGGCCAATATTGAGCGGGTGATGGATCTGTTAAGCCAGGAACCTAACGTGGTAGACAGTGAGGCTGTAAAGGAAAAATACGGCGATAATTTTCACCCCAAAAAGGAAAACTGGGAAAAAATCAAAGGAGACATTGTGTTTGAGGATGTTTCGTTTATGTATCCTGACGGTAAGGAATATGTTCTGGAACATTTTAATCTGCATGTCCCGGCTGGGATGAATGTTGCCATTGTTGGAGAGACCGGTGCAGGAAAATCCACCCTGGTGAATCTGGCCGGCCGGTTCTTTGAGCCGACAAGCGGCCGTATTCTCATAGACGGTGTGGATTACCGGGAACGTTCCCAGCTATGGCTGCACAGTCAGATCGGATATGTGCTCCAGAATCCGCATCTGTTCAGCGGAACAGTAAAGGAGAATATCCGTTACAGCCGTCCTGATGCTACAGATGAGGAAATCATTGAGGCAGCCGGAAGTGTGTCTGCGGATGTGGTGGTAAGCAAGCTGGAAAAGGGCTATGACAGTGATGTGGGAGAGAGCGGCGGCAGGCTTTCCACAGGTGAGAAGCAGCTGATCTCTTTTGCCCGGGCGATCCTGGCAGATCCGGCAATCTTCGTGCTGGATGAAGCCACTTCATCCATAGATACGGGAACAGAACAGCTGATCCAGCAGGCAACAAAGAGACTGCTGAAAGGACATACTTCGTTTGTGATAGCACATCGCCTCTCTACCATACGGAATGCGGACCTGATCCTGGTGGTAAAGGACGGAAAAATCATCGAGCAGGGAACCCATAAGGAACTTCTGGCAGGAAAAGGATATTATCATGATCTGTATTATATGCAGTTTGAGGAAGAATCAGCCATGCAGGTGTTTGCCGGCCAGGGATGAGAAAAGATGAAATTTCTTCAAAACAGCAGGATCTATTTATGTAGGGGGGAATGAAAATATGTGGATATTATTTGCAGTCGGATCGGCATTTTTTGCAGGAGTAACTTCCATACTGGCAAAATGCGGAATCGAAAAAACAGATTCCAATGTGGCGACAGCTGTCAGGACAATTGTAGTGCTGGTGTTTTCCTGGCTGATGGTTCTTGTCGTGGGGTCTCAGTCAGCGATTACGAAAGTCCCGGGAAGGACAATGCTGTTTCTGGTTTTGTCAGGATTGGCTACAGGGGCATCCTGGCTTTGCTATTTCAGAGCTCTTCAGATTGGTGACATCAATAAGGTGGTACCGATAGATAAGTCCAGTACAGTACTGACCATTTTACTGGCTCTGATTTTTCTCCATGAAGGGATTACATGGAAAAAAGGGATTGCGGTTGCAGTCATTGCGCTGGGGATTGTCCTGATGATACAGAAGAAGGAAACCGGCGAAGAAAATGCAAAAAAGAGAAAAAGCTGGTTCATCTATGCCGTTTTGTCGGCGGTGTTCGCGAGTCTTACAGCAATACTCGGGAAAATCGGAATTTCCGGAGTGGAATCCAATCTGGGTACAGCCATCCGTACAACGGTTGTTCTTTTGATGGCATGGCTGATGGTGTTTGTTACCGGAAAACAAAGTGAAATCAAAGAAATCAGCAGAAAAGAACTGATCTTTATCTGCACTTCAGGGCTGGCAACCGGAGCGTCGTGGCTTTGTTATTATAAGGCACTGCAGGATGGTCCGGCCAGCGTGGTTGTACCGATTGATAAACTGAGCATTCTTGTAACAGTCGCCTTTTCTTATGTGGTGTTTCATGAGAAACTGGATAAAAAATCCGCTTTGGGCCTGCTGCTTCTGACTGCAGGGACCATTGGCATGGCACTTCTTTAACATACATAGATGTTGTAAAGCTCATGAAAAATTAATAAATAAAAAAAATACAGCAATACTAATACAGCGTTACAGCAAAAGTGTAAGGAGGAGTTATGAGAGAAATCTTATACATTATTATGCTTTCTCTGGGATCAATTATCGCGATTTTTATTCTGACAAAACTGATGGGATATCGTCAGATGTCACAGATGAGTATGTTTGATTATGTAAATGGTATCACGATCGGATCCATTGCGGCTGAAATGTCCACTTCGCTGGAGAAAAATTTCGTTCAGCCTCTGACTGCCATGATCGTGTATGCATTAGCAGCCATTGTTTTATCATGGTTCAGCTCCAAATCTATCAAAGCGCGCAGGCTTATTGAAGGAAAACCGCTGGTACTTATGAATAACGGAGAACTATACAGAGAAAATCTGAAAAAAGCAAAAATTGATGTGACAGAATTTCTGACACAGTGCAGGAACAGCGGTTATTTTGATGTATCAAAGCTGGAGACGGCGATTCTGGAGGATAACGGAAAAATCAGTTTTCTGCCTAAATCTTCCGACCGTCCGGTGACGCCTTCCGACATGAATCTGTCTCCGGAACAGGATTTTATGGTAGCCAATGTGATTCTTGACGGGCGGATCATGGAAGAAAATCTCCGCCATACAGGCAACGACGAAAAATGGCTGATGAACCAGATAAAAGGGCAGGGTGCAGGCAAAGTCGAAGATGTTCTCCTTGCGACCTGCGATTCCTCCAATCAGGTGACGGTTTTCCTGAAAAACAGCCGTAAAGAACCAAAAGATGTTCTGATGTAAAATGATTCAAGTACATTTCAGGAAGAATGATTATATTTTTCTCAAAACAATTCTGCTTGACAACTTTGATACAATAGGTACGAAAAGAAAGAAAATGAAATTATGAGGGAGGAAAAGACATGCTGAAAATTGAACATCTGACGAAAACCTATGGGGAGAAAAAGGCAGTAGATGACCTGTCACTGCATATTTCTCCAGGGGAGATTTACGGATTTATCGGCCACAACGGGGCAGGCAAAACAACCACGATCAAATCCTGCTGCGGGCTTCTGAAATTTGACAGCGGGGAGGTACTGATTGACGGTGTTTCCATCCGTGAAAACCCTATTGCATGCAAGGCAAAAATCGCATATATTCCGGATAATCCGGATCTTTATGAATTTATGACAGGCATCCAGTTTTTGAATTTTGTGGCAGATATCTTTTCGGTCAGTGCCGGGGACAGACAGGAACGGATCCGCAAATATGCAGATGCTTTTGAACTTACTTCAGATCTTGCTCAGCCGGTTTCTTCCTATTCCCATGGTATGAAGCAGAAGCTGGCGATTATTTCGGCGCTGATCCATGAGCCGAAACTGATCATCATGGATGAACCTTTTGTTGGTCTTGATCCCAAGGCATCTCATTTGCTGAAACAGCTTATGCGCGAAATCTGTGATAAGGGCGGAGCCATCTTTTTTTCCACGCATGTTCTGGAAGTTGCGGAAAAACTGTGCGACAAAGTGGCGATCATCAAAGGCGGCAAACTGATACGATCCGGTACAATGGAGGAAGTAAAAGGCGATACTACTCTTGAAAATGTATTTCTGGAACTGGAGGATAATCATGACTAAAGTATTGTTAAAGAAACAGATGATGGAGCTGTTCTCCTTTTTCTGGCAGGATAAGAAAAAGAATAAAAACAGAACCGGCATCAGCCTTGTGATGTTTCTCATGCTATATGTAGTTTTATTTGGAGCACTTGCAGTTATATTTTATATGATTGCAGATCCCCTTTGCGAACCGCTTGCGGGAGCGGGTATGGACTGGCTTTATTTTTCCCTGATGGGTCTGATGGGGATTGCACTTGGAGCTTTTGGAAGTATTTTTAATACATATGCAAGTCTTTATCTGGCAAAGGATAATGAGTTTCTGCTTGCGATGCCAATTCCGCCCTCCAGGATTCTGACGGTGCGTCTGACCGGTGTTTATCTGATGGGACTGATGTATGAGCTGATCGTCATGATTCCTGTGCTTGTGAAATACTATATCTCTGTTTCACCGGAGCCGGCTGCGGTAATCTGTTCCATTGTTGTGACACTGGAAATCTCCATTGTGGTGATGGTCATTTCTGCTGTTCTTGGCTGGGCAGTGGCATTTATCAGTACGAAAACAAAACATAAGAGTCTGATCACAGTGGTTCTTTCACTGGCATTTATTATCGGTTATTATTATCTTTACAGCAAAGCAATGCAGTTTTTGCAGGAGATTGTACAGAATCCGCAGATTGCGGGAGATTTTTTGAAAAGCAGTATTTCACCGGTGTATCATATGGGTATGGCTGCAGTTGGCAGCCGGAAGTCAATGGCAGTCTTTACTGTCATGACAGCCGCGGTATTCCTCCTGGTTTATCTGGTTCTGGCGATGAGTTACACAAAAATCATCACGGAAAATAAGGGTGGGGCAAAATCTGTTTACAGGGAAAAACGCGCATCTGTTCATTCCGTGGAAAGGGCTCTTCTCGGCAAAGAATTCCGCCGTTTTCTCGGATGTCCCAACTATATGCTCAACTGTGGACTGGGTACGATCCTCATGCCGGCAGCGGCAGCTGCACTGGTCATAAAAGGGGATATGATAACCGGCATTGGAGCGATGCTGTTTGGAGATAATGAGGACATGTTCTTTCTTGTGGCTGCAGGGGCTGTATGCATGATCACGACAATGAATGATATTACAGCGCCGTCCGTATCACTTGAGGGCAAAAATATCTGGCTGCTGCAGTCGCTTCCGGTAACCGGTTTTCAGGCGCTGATGGCAAAACTTAAGATGCATCTGATTATGACGCTGATACCGGCGGCAGTACTGGTGCTGAGCGCAGAAGTGGTGGTGAAGCCATCTCCCATATTTGCCTGCCTGATTCCTTTGGCAAGTGCTGCGTTTATTCTTTTTATGGCACTTTTTGGACTTGTAGTGAATCTGAAAATGCCGAATCTAAAATGGACGAATGAAATTGTTCCGATCAAGCAGAGCATTGGCGTAATGATCGCTCTGATGGGAGGATGGGTACTGGTTGCCGGATTTGGAGGGCTTTATTATCTTTTGATGAATTTTATCAGCCCTGCAGTGTATCTGGGATGCGCGGTACTGGTACTTCTGGCCGGTGCATTTGCCATGCTTGAGTGGATCAGAAGAAAGGGTTCTGTAATTTTTGAAACATTATAGACAATCAGATTATAATTTTGAATAACGGAATATTCAGGAGATCTCCTGTATGATCACAAAAATAGAAACTGGACTAAAAGTGTGTATTTTCTTTTTGAAAATATATGATATAATGAGAAATAGCAGGAAGAAAGTCCTGGAAATACGGTCCATAAATATTTATGGTAAAAATTATTAGGAAAAATAAAGGAGATGATTGTCATGGTAATTACAAATGATATTAAGTATGTTGGCGTAAACGATCATAATGTGGATTTGTTTGAAGGACAGTATGTAGTTGAGAATGGTATGGCATATAATTCTTATGTGATACTGGATGATAAAATCGCAGTTATGGATACGGTAGATGCAAGTTTTACTCATGAATGGCTGGATAACATTCAGGCAGTTCTCGGTGACAAAAAGCCGGATTATCTGATCATTCAGCATATGGAGCCGGATCATTCCGCGAACATTGCGAATTTTATGCAGGTATTTACGGATACTGTCATTGTTTCCTCTGCTAAAGCTTTTACGATGATGAAACAGTTCTTTGGAACAGATTTTGCGGACAGACAGATCGTTGTAAAAGAAGGAGATACTCTTTCCCTCGGAAAACATACACTGGCATTTGTAGCAGCCCCGATGGTTCACTGGCCGGAAGTAATTGTAACATATGACAGCTATGATAAAGTTCTGTTTTCCGCAGACGGATTTGGTAAATTCGGAGCATTGGATGTAGAGGAAGAATGGGATTGTGAAGCACGCCGCTATTACATCGGTATTGTAGGCAAATACGGTGCTCAGGTACAGAACCTTCTGAAAAAAGCAGCGGGCCTGGATATCCAGATTATCTGTCCTCTGCACGGTCCTGTGCTGACAGAGAATCTTGGACATTACCTGAACCTGTATAATATCTGGTCTTCCTATTCTGTTGAGACGGAAGGCATTACGATTGCTTATACTTCTGTTTACGGACATACCAGAAAAGCTGTGGAACTTCTGGAAAGCAAACTTCTTGCAAAAGGCTGTCCGAAGGTTGAGGTATTCGATCTTGCCCGTGATGATATGGCAGAAGCTGTCGAGTGCGCATTCCGCTATGGCAAACTGGTACTTGCCACAACAACCTACAATGCAGATATTTTCCCGTTCATGAAAGAATTTATCCATCATCTGACAGAGAGAAACTTCCAGAACCGTACAGTCGCTCTTATGGAGAACGGTACATGGGCTCCGCTTGCAGCGAAGGTTATGAAACAGATGCTGGAAGGCTCGAAAAAGCTGACTTTTACAGATACTACGGTTCACATCAAATCTGCTCTTAACGATGAGAGTACTGCACAGATCGAAGCGCTGTCAGAGGAACTCTGCCGTGATTATGTGGCACAGAGTGAAAAGGCCGACAAAAATGATCTTACAGCACTGTTTAATATCGGATATGGTCTCTATGTGGTTACAAGTAATGACGGAAAGAAAGATAACGGTCTGATCGTCAATACCGTTACGCAGCTGACCAATACGCCGAACCGTGTGGCAGTTGCGATCAATAAGGCAAATTATTCTCACCATATCATTAAACAGACGGGTATTATGAATGTAAACTGCCTGTCCACAGATGCACCGTTCAGTGTCTTCGAAAGATTCGGATTCCAGAGCGGAAGAACAGCTGACAAGTTCGCGGGTCTGACTCCTCTGCGTTCTGATAACGGACTTGCTTTCCTGCCAAGATATATTAATTCCTTCATGTCCCTGAAGGTAGAACAGTATCTTGATTTTGACACACATGGATTATTTGTCTGCAGTATTACAGAAGCCCGCGTGATCTCCAGTGTGGAAACCATGACATACACCTATTATCAGAACAATGTAAAGCCAAAGCCTCAGACTGAGGGCAAAAAAGGCTTTGTCTGCAAAGTATGCGGATATATTTATGAAGGAGATGAGCTTCCGGAAGATTATATCTGCCCGCTCTGCAAACATGGTGTAGCAGACTTTGAGCCTATTTCATAAATCATAACAAAAGAGACGGAGGGTTATTGTATGAAAAGAAAAATGAGAGGGATTCTGAGAAAATCTGCAGCAGCTGTATCCGCATCTGTACTGGTTTTGTCACTTCCTGTGACAGCATCAGCGGATGGAACGGCATACTGTGAAAGGGAGAAGGAGGCTTTAAAAGCTGCCTGTGAATCTCTGGCAGAAGAATGGGATAAGAGCCTGGAAACAAGTCTGAAAGAAGACGGTTCCCTTGCATCCGACGCGGTGATGGATATCAATCTGACAGTGGAGGATGCAGGACGTTCCATGCTGGGAATGCTGACAGGAATGGATCTTTCCTGGCTTCAGAATGTGATCCTTCATATGGACGCATCGGTTGCCGACAGTAAGGAAGCTGTAAAGATGACTGCACTTGTGAATGATTCCGCAGTCTGCAGTATGTATACCCTTATGGATTATCTGTCCGGTATGGAATATATCCAGATTCCGGAACTGGCACCGGGTTACCTGAAAGCATCACTGGAGGAAGCTGGAGCAGATGCTGTATCGGGATATATGGCCGCTATGTCAGATATTCTGGAAGACCCGAAAGCTGTATTGCCGGAGGGAGCCGTTCTCGGAGAGATCATGGAGCGTTATGGAACCATTATCATCGACCACATGCAGGAAGGCGCATCGGTAGATGAAAGCGTTTCTATTGATGGTATCGGTGAAGAATGTACACTTCTGGAAGGTCAGATTTTTGAGGATGATATGATGACCATTGCGAAGGAAATTCTCACAACCGCTCAGACTGACGAACAGATCAAAGAAATCCTAACGAAATGTACAGAGATCAATCCACAGTCAGGTGATCTCAATGAACAGTTCCAGAGTTTTCTTGCTGATACCCTCACAGAGCTGGAGGCTCCGTCCACGGAAGAGGAAGCGGAAGATACTGCTAATCAGTACATTGCGTCCAGAATCTGGGTAAATAATGAAAACAGAATTGTCGGAAGAGAAATTGCTTTATGTGAAGGTGTGGATTCAGATGTGTCCATCACATGGAAGAATCCGAAGAACGAAGATGCATCCGGTTTCCTGCTTTCCATGTATTCTGAGGGCAGCGAAATCAGCATTACCGGAAACGGACAGACTGCAGGTGATACTTTGAACGGAACTTACAGTCTGGTTACGGATGGTATTGTCATGATGGAGATTGCAGTAGAGAATTTTAACAGCAATGCCAATGGAGAAGGCTATCCTGCGGGAACCTTTACTATGACGTTCCCGTCCGGTGAAACTGAAGAAGATTACAACCCGCTCAGTGCTTTCAGTCTGGTGGCAGATCTTTCTTCCAGCAGTACAGACCAGAGCGTGGATCTGAAACTGAATCTGTTAAGCTCCGGTGCATCGCTCTGCTCACTGAATTTCCATATTGCAGCCGGCGGAGACGGCGTAGAAGCTGTTGAAGAAAAAGATATGGGAACCGTTTATGATCTGACCAGCGAAGAGGATATGACCGCTTATGAAGCTGCGATGAACTTTGATACAATCCGTGCAAATGCAGAAAAGGCTGGTGTACCTTCAGAAATAATTGATATGATCGCAGCATCCATGACAGAACCTGAACTTGAAGTACTGGAAGATGATGCTGCGGATGCTGCGGCAAATGATGCGGCATAAGAAGCAGACAGAAGATAAAAGCGATTATCAAAGAGACAGATTATAAAGAAATAAAAATATGGATCATCCCGCATTCGGAAGTTTTTTCCGGATGCGGGATTTTTTGGAGATGATAAGATGAATATACTACATTACATAAGCGGATCTCTTATTATGCGTTGATTGCTGATGATCCGTTACTTTTCAGAAGATTTTGCCATATACGAATTCTTCGTACTCGCAAATTGGCAGAGGGCTGCAAAACCATATCCCCTGTCCTGTTTCACATCCTATTTCACGAAGAATCTCAAGCTGTTCTTCTGTTTCGACTCCCTCGCAGAGAACATGATAGCCGAGGCCTTTGACCATGGTAACAATTTCTTTCAGAAAGTAAATTCCCCTTTTGCTGGAAGTACATTTCTCGATAAAAAGCCGGTCTATTTTTACCGTATTGACTGGGATATCGATCACGGTATTCAGTACGGAATATCCGGCACCGAAATCATCCATGGAGGTTTTTATATCAACCGCCTGAAGATGCTGGAAAAGAGTACGTACACTGTCAAATTTTGATACCGTGGCAGTCTCTGTCAGTTCGATTTCTGTAAGAGAAGGGTCTACATGATACTTATTCAGGATATCAAGATAATTTTGAACAGTCATGGGATCGGAGGCGTGGAGGATCGAGGCATTGATGGAAATCGGTACCTGTTTTCTTCCAAGACTGTTATTTTTGTCAAGAAACTGCACTACCTTATCAAAAACATAATAATCCAGTTCTGTGATCCGTCCGTTCTGTTCAAATGTCGGTATAAAGGTGCCGGGCGAGAGAATGGTTCCGTCCGGTTTGTGCCAGCGGACAAGAGCTTCCGCTCCCACAATGGAGAGATCCTGCATGGAAAACTTTGGCTGAAGGTAGACCTGAAACTGTCCCTGAGACATAGCTTCCGTCATATTATTTTTAACCTCATTTTCCAGATGACGTTTGCGGGAAAGTGCTTCATCATACATGATCACGGAACGTCCGTTTCCAGGTCTGACCTGCTGACGGGCGTAATTTGCACAGTCCAATGCCGAGGAGGCGCTGGCACATCCTGGATTTACAAGATAAATACCTGTGCGCATACGAAGAGTAACGTTGGAAAACTTTTTTTTCTGCAGATCAATAAATCGGTTATTGATCTGTTCTACGTGCTCTACAGCGTGTCCGTTATCTGTATACGGCATAAAGAGAGCAAACTGATCGGCGATGATCCTGGTAAAATACACATTGTTTTCCGGCTTTAATGTACTGGTGATGTGCCGGGTGAATTCTTTCAGAAGCTGATCTCCCATACTGTAGCCGCATTTCTGATTAAAATACTTAAAATCTTCAAGATCCGTATAGACCATGACATAAGTCTGGTGTTCATTGCCCACAATGATACGCTCTACTTCATCACGAAATCTTGTAAAAGAGAGAAGACCGGTCAGGTGGTCATATTCCGGGACAGAAGCGATTCCTTTATGCGAGGCATTCAGAGCATGAGTTTTGGCCAGATGGGCGGAAATCAGTTTTGTGAGCTCTCCAAGCTGGCTTAACTGATCTTTTGACCAGCAGCGTTTTGCTTTGCATACTACATAGGAAATAGCACCGATATACATACCTTCACAATACATGGCTGAGTATACCACTGTTTTGGCATTTCCCTGCACAAGAAGGGATGCCCCTTCAGCAGAGTACATTTCCAGATTATCATATTGAAGAACTGTGGTGCCGTTTTCGTCATAGCTGTGAAAAAGCGTCAGAAAATCTTCTTTCGTAAAACTGCTGGGGCTTTCCAGGACTTTGGGAATGCCGGGAGCAGACCACTGGCGGCAGCCGCTGCAGACGGAATTCTTAATATCTGTTTCAATAATGGAAATACGGTCAAGACCGAAGCGGATACCGATGATTTCCAGAAGCAGTTTGATCGCAGCGTCAAAAGTGCTTTTTTTCTCGAATATCTCAAAAGCGCAGGAGATAATGTCATTCTGGAAATAACGTGCGTCAATATGCGGATGGTTACTTTCGGAACTGGAAGCTGAAAACTCAAACCGTTTCAGACTGTCACAGAACATATAGCGGTTGCGCCCGTTTCTCTTGGCGTTGTATAAAGCCCAGTCCGCATTTTCAAAAAGCTGTTCATATGTATAACCGGAGATATTTTCCGGCAAAAAACAGATTCCGACACTGCAGGTGGGAGAATAATCACATTCCGTAAACACCATATTGCGAACCGACGCAAGCAGCTCGTCCCCTTTGTTCAGCAGCTTGTTGTGACGGACGTCTTTCAGGAAAATAACAAACTCGTCTCCCCCCGCACGAATCAGAATGTTGTCATTGCCGAAAACCGAGAGAAGAACCCTGGCAAATTCGGAAAGAACTTTGTCACCAAAGAGATGTCCGTAATTATCGTTGACATTTTTGAAGTAATCAATATCAATTACCATCAGCGCACAGGAAGAATAAGGGGTTTTTTTATCCAGATATTCATTGATCAACTGAGTGCCTGTTGTATGATTGTATAAAGTAGTCAGGGGGTCACGCATAGCCTGCGCCTTAAGCAGCTCCACACGGCGTCTTTCCATGGTGACATTGTGTATGATTCCTATAATTACAGAGTCCGAAGGATTTGAGAGATCTGCAAATGAGGAATCGAGAATATTATGGAAAATACGTCCGTTATGATTGATGGAACGAATTTCAATAGGTGAATTATGATTCCCATAGTGGAATTCCAGCAGCTGTTCAAAATCATCCGGATGAATGCTGGAGGCTATATCAAGGTTCGCAAAATAATCAGGAATCCGAATGATCGGCTGGAAATATTCATTATATTTCAAAAGAACGTCTTCGGCAGGATAATATTCGAAAATAGTAATATTTGCGCGGCTCAGGAGTGTGGCAAGTTTTTGAAGCCTTATCGGATCAGAGATGCAGTCCCGGAGAGTTGAACAGCTATTCTGATTCTGGTCATTTTTTATGATATCTGATATCTGCTCAGATGGATACTGCATTCCTGTTTCCTCGCTTTCTTTCGTATTTCAGATAGTGTTACGGATATTTTTATGATGGATAAATGAATCGATATGTCTGTTTATGCAGACATTTCTGCCCGTAAAACCTTGTTATAAAATTTACATGATTATGTTAACAATATATCATATTTAACTGTACGATTCAATGAAATAGTCCGGAAAATTGAAAAATTGAAGGCTTATGGGTTACTGTTAATTCCGTTCACAGTAACGCCTATGGTTCCTTTTCACCGGTGATAATGGTTCATGATCTGCGAGATAAGATCTCTGAAGGCGAGCGGTTGCAGAAAACACAGATAATATGCTATAATAAACGAACTTGCGAAGATAATGATGAAAAGAACCGGGGTGTTTATTGATGGAGGCAAGAGAAATTCTCAGAAAATTTAAAGAAGGTGAAATTTCTTTAGAAGAAGCGGAGCATTATTTCCGAAAACAGCCTTTTGAAGAAATGGATTACGCAAAGATTGATACGCACAGGGAGATCCGTTCCGGTTTTCCGGAGGTAATTTACTGCAGCGGGAAGGCAGATACGCACTTTGAAAGAATATTCCGGAAACTCTATGAGGAAAATGGAGAAGTACTGGGAACCAGGTCAACGCAGCACCAGTATGAACTTGTGAAAGAGGTATCTCCGGATGTTGTCTATGATGAGATTTCCCATATCATAAAAATTGAGAAGAAAGATAAAAAGAGAATCGGAAAGATCGCTGTCTGTACGGCAGGAACTGCTGATATTCCTGTGGCAGAGGAAGCTGCGCAGGTGGCTGAATATTTTGGCTCAAATGCAGTACGCATTTATGATGTAGGGGTCAGCGGGATTCACAGACTGTTTTCCAGGCTGGAGATGATACAGGATGCGAACTGCGTCATTGCAGTGGCGGGCATGGAAGGAGCGCTTGCCAGCGTTCTTGGCGGCCTTGTGGATAAACCTGTGATCGCGGTTCCCACATCTGTGGGATACGGGGCAAGCATGAATGGATTGTCGGCTCTTTTGACGATGATCAATTCCTGTGCAAACGGAATTGCAGTAGTAAATATCGACAATGGATATGGGGCTGGATATATAGCCACACAGATTAACCGGATGGGATGCCGGGGACAGGAAACAGAGGAAGTGTAAGATGAAAAAAGTATTATATCTGGAATGTAATTCCGGAATCAGCGGTGATATGACAGTTGCAGCTTTGCTTGATCTTGGTGCAGATCAGGAAAAAATGGAAAATGCAATTGCAAGCCTTCCTGTTGACGGCTTCAGAATAAGGGTCAGCAGAGTAAAAAAAGCCGGTCTGGACGCATGTGATTTTGCAGTGATCCTTGACGAGGCTCATGAGAATCATGACCATGACATGGAATACCTTCATGGGCATGATCATGAAGCGCATAGTCATGAAATACATAGTCATGAAATACATAATCATGATCATGAAGTACAAGGGCATATAAGTGAAGAGCATGCTCATTGCAGTCATATTCATGGAGAACATGTTCACGGGGCACAGGACCATCACCATGAGCACAGAGGAATGCGTGAAATTGAGGAGATTGTCCGAAGAGCACAGATGACGGATGGTGCCAGGTCTCTTTGTATGAAAATATTTCATATTCTTGCAGATGCCGAGGCGAAAGCCCATGGAGTACCGGTTGATCAGGTGCATTTTCATGAGGTCGGTGCCGTGGATTCTATTGTGGATATCGTGGCTGCAGCTGTGTGCCTGGATGATCTGGGGATAGAAGAAACGGCAGTGCCGGAACTCTGTGAAGGAAGAGGAACGGTTCGCTGCCAGCACGGAATCCTCCCGATTCCTGTTCCTGCAGTGACGAACATTGTTCAGGAACATGGACTCAGACTTCATATAACAGAAACAGAAGGGGAACTGGTAACACCGACCGGCGCTGCAATCGCAGCGGCGATCCGGACGACGGACCGTATGCCGGAACGTTTTACCATCATGAAGACAGGAATCGGAGCAGGAAAACGCAGTTATGACCGGCCGAGCCTCCTGCGTGCAATGATTCTTGGTGTTGACGAAGACCGAAAAGAAGAGCAAAAAGAAGAAAACAGAAGCAGTGACAGAATCTACCGGTTGGAAACCAATATAGACGACTGCAGCGGAGAAATCATGGGATATGTCATGAATCGTCTTCTGGAAGAAGGTGCAAGGGATGTAAGCTATACTCCTGTATATATGAAAAAAAACAGACCTGCCTATCAGCTGAACGTAATCTGTTCACCGGAAGATGTGGAAAAGCTGGAAGAGATTATTTTTCGTGAAACAACCACCATTGGTATCCGCAAAGAAGTAATGGAACGCACGATCCTGCCGCGAAAGATAAAAACTGTTTCCACAGAATACGGAGATGCCGATATCAAAGAATGCATTCTTCCGGATGGCACCATCCGGCGTTATCCCGAATATAAAAGTGCCGCAGAGATTGCAGAGAATAACAAAATTTCTTATCAGGAGGCATTTTTGAAAATACTCGATGCGGCAAGATGATATGAAACACATGATTGCAGAAAGAAGTGGTAATAAATGAGTGAAAAAAAGACAGGACTTGTTCTGGAAGGCGGTGCCATGAGAGGAATCTACACTGCCGGTGTGCTGGATGTATTTATGGAACATGGAATCACCTTTGATGGTGTGATTGGTGTATCGGCAGGAGCTCTTCACGGCTGTTCTTTTGTGTCGGGACAGAAGGGAAGAAGCCTGAGGTATTATATGAAATATCGAAGTGACAGACGCTTTATGAGTTTCTGGAATCTGCTGCGTACCGGAGATGTGGTCGACAAAAAATTCTGTTATCACGATATTCCCGAGCGCCTGGATCCATATGATTATGAAGCTTTTCTGAAATCCGGAACGAAATTTTATGCAGTCTGTACCAATGTAGAGACAGGCAGGGCGGAATATCTTCAGGTGAAGAATATGAGAACGGAAGTGGATATTATGCGAGCGTCTGCGTCCATGCCGTATGTATCCAAGATTGTAGAATTCCGGGGGATGAAACTTCTGGACGGCGGGTGCGCTGACAGTATTCCGGTGACGGCATTCAGACGTATGGGATATGAGAAAACGGTAGTGGTGCTTACCAGACATGACGGTTATGTCAAAAAGCCGGAAAACCCTAAGATGATCAGGGCTTTTTACCATAAATATCCGAATTTTGTCAGGACCCTCAGCAGGCGGCATGTGGTATATAACCGTACCATAGAAGAAATACATAAATCAGAAAAAGAAGGAAATATCTTTGTGATCCGCCCGAGCGTGGAGCTTACTATTGGAAGAATGGAAAAAGATCCTGAAAAAATCCGTGAGGTATACGAAATCGGAAGAAAAGATGCTGAAAAAAGGATTGAAGCCCTTAAAGAGTGGATGTAAGACATGCCCAAGGGAAAGAAGCCAGTGTGTTTCTTTGACTGATGTTATGGAAGATCAGACATAAGTTTACAGTTTTTTCCCCTTTTTGCCAGTTAGACCTTGACTATTTGGTCAGAACTTTATAAAATAATTGTGTGCGTATAAAACATATTTCTATGTTTAAAGAACAAATTAATAGGAGGAAAATGTAAAATGGCAAAATGGGTTTACATGTTCACAGAAGGTAACGCTACTATGAGAAACCTTCTGGGTGGTAAAGGTGCTAACCTTGCTGAAATGACAAACCTTGGTCTTCCTGTACCGCAGGGCTTCACAA
>JALEHU010000129.1 GCA_022770365.1 Blautia sp.
TTTGATGCGCCAAGATCAAACGGCAAATATATTTGACAGAGTATCCAGAATCTTTGGATAAAAGATAAACCGATGGCTTTTGACTAATCTCAGTCTATACCATCGGTTTTCTTAATGCAAGATAACCTGTGAACAGTAACAGAAAATAGAAAAAATGTTGAAAAAAGTTAAAATAAGTGTTGACATTCCAATATCTATCTGGTAATATAATCAACTGTGAGCGGCAGACACCGCTTCCTGAATATAGTTGCTGCTGTGGCTCAGTCGGTAGAGCGTCGCCTTGGTAAGGCGGAGGTCACGGGTTCAATTCCCGTCAGCAGCTTTTGGAAGTCTTGAGAAATCAAGGCTTTTTTCTGTTTATATTGTAAGTACGCGGCATTTTAACATAATACTCCTAGATATTGCCTGTTTATTTTGCGTTTGCTATTTTTTATGGAAACTTTTTTTACAATTTTAGCGGAAAAACTTTTAAAATATCCCGGATTATGGTAAGATAAAGATTCAGAAGATGTTTAGGAGGGCAAGAGATGGAGAACGAGACAGTTTCCAAGAATTTTATTGAGAATATTATAGATAAAGATCTGGCGGAGGGTGTTTATGACACCGTGCATACACGTTTTCCGCCGGAACCGAACGGCTATCTGCATATTGGCCATGCGAAATCCATTCTTCTCAATTATGGCCTTGCCAAAGAATATAACGGCAAATTCAACATGCGTTTTGATGATACCAATCCCACCAAAGAAAAGACGGAATTTGTAGAGTCCATTAAAGAAGATATCAAGTGGCTTGGTGCTGACTGGGAAGACAGGCTGTTTTTTGCATCTGATTATTTTGATCAGATGTACGAGGCTGCTGTCAAATTGATCAAAAAAGGAAAGGCATATGTCTGTGATCTGACTGCTGATGAGATTCGTGCATACCGCGGTACACTTACAGAGCCTGGTAAGGAGAGCCCATACCGTAACCGCAGTGTGGAAGAGAACCTGCAGCTGTTTGAAGAGATGAGAGAAGGTAAATACGAGGACGGAACCAAGGTACTCCGTGCCAAGATTGATATGGCTTCCCCGAATATGAATATGCGTGATCCGGTTATTTATCGTGTGGCTCATATGATGCATCACAATACCGGAGACAAATGGTGCATTTATCCGATGTATGATTTTGCACATCCGATTGAGGATGCGATTGAGGGAATTACACATTCCATCTGTACACTGGAATTTGAGGACCACAGACCTCTTTATAACTGGGTTGTTCAGGAACTGGAATATCCTCATCCGCCGAAACAGATCGAGTTTGCAAAACTCTACCTTACAAATGTGGTAACCGGTAAGAGATACATTAAGAAACTGGTTGAAGAAGGTATTGTAGACGGCTGGGATGACCCGCGTCTTGTTTCCATTGCTGCACTTCGCCGGCGCGGATATACTCCGGAATCCATTAAGATGTTTGTAGATCTGTGCGGCGTGTCCAAAGCTAACAGTTCTGTGGATTACGCAATGCTGGAATATTGTATCAGAGAGGATCTGAAACTTAAGCGTCCCCGTATGATGGCTGTTCTGGATCCGATCAAACTTGTGATCGACAATTATCCGGAAGGCCAGGTGGAATATCTGGAAGCACCGAATAATATGGAAAATGAATCCCTTGGAACTCGTAAGATTCCATTCAGTGGAGAGCTCTATATTGAGAGGGAAGATTTCATGATCGATCCGCCGAAAAAGTATAAACGTCTTTTCCTTGGAACAGAAGTGCGTCTAATGAATGCATATTTTGTTACATGTACAGGTTTTGAAGCAGATGATGACGGAACTGTTCATGTGGTTCACTGTACCTATGATCCGGAGACAAAGGGCGGCAATGCGCCGGATGGACGTAAGGTAAAGGGAACTATTCACTGGGTTGAAGCGTCTCATGCCGGAAAGGCAGAAGTTCGGCTGTATGAGAATATCGTGGATGAGGAGAAAGGTGTCTATAATAAAGAAGATGGTTCTCTGAATGTCAATCCGAACTCCCTGACGAAGGCGACTGCTTATGTGGAGCCTGCATTGATGGAGGCAAAAGGTTATGACAGCTATCAGTTTGTAAGAAACGGATTTTTCTGTGCAGATGTGCATGATTCCAAAGAGGGCGCTCCGGTATTCAATCGGATTGTTTCGCTGAAGAGTTCTTTTAAACTGCCAAAAGCCTGATGAATGATAATCAAGATATTATTTCGTAAATTTTTTGAAAATGTCTGCGTCAGCAGAACTGTTTTTGTATATCAAAGAATGGAGGCGGGATGATTTTGACTGAAGAAGATGCTTCCCGCCCGTCTTTGCTTATAAAGCTGCCGGGAGAAGAATGACAGCCGGCAAATACAACTCATGAACCAATGTGGAGGGTACGAACATGAAAAAACTGAATGTGGCAAAAAAAGATGCATGTATGGCATGCAAAGCCTGTGAAATTGCCTGTTCTGAGGCATTTTACAAAGAGTTTAATGAAGACTATTCCTGCATCCGTATCGGAGTAGCAAAAGACGGAGAGACACCGAAGCCCAATGTATGTGTACAGTGCGGTAAGTGTGCGAAAAATTGTCCGGAAGGTGCGATCACCCAGAATGCAAAAGGTGTATACACAATTGACAAGAAGAAATGTGTTGGCTGTGGAAAATGTGTGGAAGTCTGTCCGTTCCATGTTATGGTAAAAGCCGAGTCCAAAGAATATGCAAGCAAATGTATTGCGTGCGGAATCTGCGCTAAAGCATGTCCGATGGGAGTTCTGGAAATCAAAGAAGCATAAGATCTGCTTTTGTACATAAGAAGTATTGTTTACTTCAAACAGCAGAAGTTTTACAAAGAACTGTCTGCTGAATATAAAAACGGGTTGTTCACTGCAGAAAATAATTGCAGTGAACAGCCCGTTTTGAATTATCATTCATGATGATATCTTCGCCAGGAGATATGCTTATGTGATTCTGGATGATTATTCGTTACTGTTCACTCAGTTCACAGCAACGATTATTCTTCCTCATCTTCTTCAGCGGCCGGTTCTTCAGCAGATTCATCTTCCGGAGATTCTTCGGCAGGTGCAGTTTCTTCAGAAGGCTCAGCTGTTTCCTCTTCAGCGTCTTCGGTCGTTACCGGCTCTTCAGATTCTGCTTCCGGTTCCTCCCATGATACAAAATCTTCCTGAGGTTCTTCAGATTCGTTTTTCTCTTCTTCCAGAATGTCATCGTCTTCTTCGAAATCATCATCCAGATCTTCTAAATCCTGATGGGGTTTCTTTTTCATTATAATAGCGGCCAAAGCTCCGGCTGCTGCTGCGGTTGCGGCACCAACTGCTACCAGTCCCCAATACTTGTTTAATTTTGCCATAATACCGTTCTCCTTTCAAGTTTTTGGCCGATTGCCATAAAGGTATCCTATGGATATTATTCATTATTTATAATGAGTTAATAGTATTTTACTACTTTTTAACAAAAAAGAAAAGGGGAAGATATGGAAGAATAAAAGTGGTTGCGACTTTTTTTCTTTGAGGGTATACTATAGCGGTAGCATTAAGAAAAATAATGAGGAGATATAATGAAAAAAATCATTTTAGCATCAGCTTCTCCCCGCAGGAAGGAACTTCTTGAGAAGGCAGGTGTTGCTTTTGATATTATCCCCGGTACCGGAGAAGAGATAATCACCGCATCTGTTCCGGAAGAAATCGTGAAAGAACTTTCCTGCCGCAAGGCATATTCCGTGGCGGAGAAGATGGAAGAGGGCATGATCATCATAGGAGCGGATACAATTGTATCTTATGATGGATGCGTTTTGGGCAAACCCAGGGACGGGGAAGATGCTGTGAAAACTCTTCTGAAACTTCAGGGAAATACACATCAGGTTTATACAGGAGTAACCGTACTGAGAAAGGAACAGGGGGAATATCATCCGTTTACTTTTGCGGAACGGACAGATGTTACCTTCTATCCTGTTTCAGAAGAGGAAATACGGGAATATGTAAAAAGCGGCGAACCAATGGATAAAGCTGGAAGCTATGGTATCCAGGGTACGTTCGGTATATATGTAAAGAGCATATGCGGAGATTATAATAATGTGGTGGGGCTGCCGGTGGCACGGCTTCTGTATGAAATGAAAAAGCAGGGAATTGATTTGAAAGGGTGAGACATATGATAAAAGCAGCTATTTTTGATCTTGACGGAACGCTGGCTGACACGTTGGAATCCATGGCTTATGTGGCAAACACGATCATGCGGCGATTTGGATTAAAGGAAATGCCGGTGGACAATTTCCGGTATTACAGCGGAGAAGGCGCTAATATGCTGATGCGCCGGTGCCTGAAAGATGCCGGAGATTCGGAACTTACAAGGTTTGATGAGGGCCAGAGACTTTATCGCGAAATGTTTGCAGCGGATCCCATGTACAAAGTCACTCATTATCCGGGAATGCCGGAAACATTGAAAGAACTGAAAAAAAGAGGCGTGAGGCTTGCTGTGTGTTCCAACAAACCTCACGCTGCAGCTGTGAAAGTGATCGCGCAGATGTTCGGAGATGATTTTGACCTGGTGATCGGGCAGAGTGATGCCATCCGCCGTAAACCTGCACCTGACGGCCCTTTAAAGGTGGTTGGTGAATTTGGGGTCAGACCGGAAGAATGTATGTATGTTGGAGATACAAGAACAGATATGTTGACAGGGAAGGCAGCGGGGATGTTCACAGTAGGCGCCCTTTGGGGATTCCGGGACAGGGACGAGCTCAGGAACAGCGGTGCAGATATCATTGCGGAAAGACCGGCAGATCTGCTGAAGATCTATGAGGGCAGACAGCATGATTAAACTGATTGCAAGCGATCTGGATGGTACGCTTCTTCTGAATGGAGCCCAGAAACTGCCGGAAGAGATATTTGCACTGATACGCAGAATGAAAGAGATGGGAATTCTATTTGCGGCAGCTAGTGGAAGACAGTACCCGAACATGAAACGCCTGTTTGCACCTGTAGCTTCTGACATCCTGTTTATCTGCGAAAATGGTGCCATGGCGGTGAAGGATGAAGAGACAATCTATCAGGATGGATTTTCCCCGGAACTGACAATGGATATTCTGAATGCTATTCATGATAAAGAAGGTGCAGAATTTTCCTGCTCTACCAAAGATTTCTATTATATAATGCCAAAAACACAGCATTATTATGACCGAATGACAAAAATAATAAAAAATAACTGCAAAGTGATCCATGATTTTTCGGAAATTACAGAACCCTGTATGAAACTGGCGGTTTATGAGAAGGATGGAATGGGAGAAGAGTCTATCCGGTACTGGAAAGAACGCTTTTCAGACAGATGTACGGTGGTGACTTCGGGAAATGACTGGGTAGATTTCATTCCTTTTGGTACCAATAAAGCGAAGGGAATCCGCAAATATCAGGAAATTCTTAATATCCGTCCGGATGAGTGCATGGTATTTGGCGATGAGTTCAATGATATTGAAATGCTGAAAGCAGTGCCGTGGAGTTTTGCCATGGCTCATTCCAAAGAAGGAGTGAAAGTTTCAGCCGGTTATGTAACAGAGAGAGTGGAGCCTGTGCTGGAAAAATTAATCCGTGCGGGAGGGAAAATTGAGGAGGTAATCAAAAATGTACAGTAAAGAAGCAGTAGAGACTTTTTTGAAAAATCAAAGCCAGCTTTTTGATGAGGCAGTGGCTGACAATTATGAGGAAGCAGAGGGATTTCTGGAAGACTGTATGGCAGCAGAAGTAAATTCCCTGAAAGAAGTAAAAGAATATCTGGAAGATTCAGGTGCGGATCTGGAAGGAATGTCTCTGGATGAACTTGCAGAGGCCTGTGAAGTGTTTGCACTGCCTTCCGGAAGATACCTGATTGTTGAAGCGTAGAAGCTTTGCAGACTGCAGTGTCCGGAAAGATTACGTGACAGAAAGGAAATATCAAAGGAAAACAGAGATTACATTTGAAGTATCCTTTGTGCTAAAATAGACATACCTAAAACAGGCGTCCTGTTTTCCTGATCAGAATGAATGAAAACAGGCAGACAAAAGAATTGCAGCTAAAATGGAAAGGTAAAGGAGGATGACTTATGAAAAAATCAAGAATCCTGGCAGTTGTGATGTCTGTATTGATGATGATCTCCATGCTCCCGACGATGGTTTTTGCAGCAGAAACATCATTTGGCGAGCTGAGCGGTGAATTGAAAATCAAAGGTGCACCGGCACTGGATATCACATTAAGTGCAGACTATAAAAAAGTAAAACCGGAAGGCCTGACAGATGATTATGTCAGTTTTTTATGGGAAAGAAAGCTATCCGATTCAGAAGAGGAAGCTCTTGTAGAATTAAGCAGAGAAAAAACGTACAAAGTAACTGCAGAGGATGTTGGTTACAAGATTGTTCTTACGATCACCGGTATTGAAGAAAAAGGTGTTACCGGAGAACTGAAAGTGACCAGTAAAGAGGTTACAGAGACTGTGCCTGAAGAGTACTTAATGGAAGAAACTGCTTCTGAGGAACTTTTAACAGAGGAAATTGTTCAGGAAGAAGCTCCGACCGAAGAAGAAATCGAAGAAGCGATTTCTGTGGATGAGACAGTTCTGGAAGAGGTTCCGGCTGAAGAAGTGCCTTCAGAAACAGATTTGAATGAGGAACTCATTGAAGAAACTCTTGTAAATGAAGAGGTATATGATACAGGAGTTGATGAGGAATTGACACAGACACCAGAACCAGGTACAGATGATTCTGAAGAAACAGAAGAGGAGCTGATGCCGCTGAATGAATCCGAATCGGATGAGAGTATTCAGGAAGATGTTCCTTCTTATGCGGCAGAGGCAGTTACGCCGGATGAAAGCGGAACTGTGAATTTTGGAACTGTTGACTCCAGTGCGATTGGAGAAACAGAAGCAAAGACCGTTACGGTTAAAAATACCGGTTCCGGTGCTCTGAATTTTGAAGGTATCAGCCCGGAACACTTTATGGTTCAGGATATTACAGAGACGCTGGAAGCAGGCGATGAGGTTTCCCTGTGGATCGTACCGAGAGAAGGACTCACTGCCGGTACATACGAAGATACCATCACTTATACAAGTGTTGAGGGTGCTGCCGCTTCTTATCGGGCAACTGTCACTGTTCAGGAATCGAAAGAAGAAGCATCTGAAGAGAATGATCCAGATGAAAATCTGATTGACGAAACCATTTCAGAAGAACTTAATATGGATTCGGAACCTTTGAATGAAGAGAAGGAAGAAGAGAATACAGAAGTATCAGATAATCCGGAAAAAACTGATGAGGGAAGTACAGGTACCGGTGATACAGAGAACACTGATAATGAGAACACAGATACTCCGACTCCGGAACCGGAGAGAACAGCTGTTACAGCAGATGTGGATGTATTGGAATTTGATGCAGTAACAGAAGGTTATGAAGAAGCTCCGGCTCCCAGGACTGTAGTACTTACCAATGCGGGAAATACGGACGTAACTCTGGCTCAGCCGGTGACCGAAAACGATTATTACATTATCGGTGATCTTTCCAGGACAACGCTTGCACCAGGTGAAAACGCAGAATTTACTGTCCAGCCGAAGACAGGGCTGGAAGTTAACAGTTATCCGGAAGTGATATCTGTTGTAAATGGAGCAGACGGCAGTGATCTTTGCTTTATTACCGTTGCTTTTGAAGTGGAACAGATGACCAAACATATATTAACAGTTATCCCGGAGAACCTGGATTTCGGAACTGTGGAAGAAGGTTATGAAACTGCACCAAAAGCTCTGACAGTAAGTGTTACCAATGATGGAAATGTACCGGAAACTCTGGGACAGCCGGTAAGTGACAGATTTGTGATCAGCGAACTGTCTTCTTATGAATTGAAACCTGGCGAAACAAGCACCTTTACCGTACAGCCTAAGACCGGACTGACAGAAAGTATAACTGAAGAAATTACTGTTCCAAATGATACAGAAACAGCAGCATCCTTCTTTGCATCAATTGTAGTGACAGCGAAGAAAGATACATCTGTGAAACTGCTAACTGTCCGGAAGCCTGGTGAGATAACCGGACTGGAAAACGGGATTTCCAAAAAAGCGGAGTCTTTCAGACTTCCTTCAACTGTTGTCATCGAGACGAGCAATGGTGAAATGAAAGCATCTGTAGTCTGGGATGTAAAGGGATGTGCTTATGATCCTTCCAGTACATCGGCTCAGTCTTTCAACGTAAAAGGAACAGTTACTCTTCCGGATGGCGTGACTAATCCCGATAATATCAGCCTGGTAACATCAGTAAAAGTAACTGTAAATGCATACTCAGCGAGTGTAGTCTCTGCAGATGACAATCAGATCACAGGAATTACTCCGAATGGACAGTATACCACGAAATCTACAATTTCTTTCACAGCAGTTGGTGCGGGAATGGATAACAAGAGCCCGCGTAAGGGAGATATCCGTTATCTTCCGCTGAACTGGACGGTTATTAATACCAACACCTGGACTGGTGCTCCCTATGCAGCAAGTTTTGGAATGGGAAGAAGCGGAGATTATTCTCTGACAGTTGCATTCAATCGTCAGAAATATGACGGAAGCAACTGGGTAAACACCGGAGAGCAGGATACGAAGAAAGTTTCTTTCAGCGTAGTACAGGCTGCAGATCCGACAGTTACTCCAACACCGGGAGCAAATCAGAGAAGAGCAGTACAGACTGGTGATGATACCCCGATTCTTCCGTTTGTGATCGTGTTGATCATTGCGGTTGTCTGCATTGGAGGTATACTGGTATACCGCAGAAAAAAGAAATAATATAAGAAAATCAAAATCTATCGCGTAAAACAGTTCTACAGGGGACAGTGCAGGTGCACTGCCCCCTGTGCTGTCTATTAATGACGACGCAGGATTGTTTAATTATAAAATTATTAGCACTCAATAAAAATGAGTGCTAAATTTTTCTTGACTTTTCATAAGAACCGTATTAGTATAATGGATAGACAAAAAAGAAAACTTATCTGCCATACATTTATTCTGATTGTATGAGCAGATATAATAAACAATTTTATTAAAGGAGTGTGGACAGCATGGCTGCAAAACATGGAAATTTATCAATCAATAGTGACAATATTTTCCCGATCATTAAAAAATGGCTTTATTCTGATCATGACATCTTCGCCCGTGAGATGATCTCTAATGGATGTGATGCGATTACAAAACTTCGTAAACTGGAAGTAATGGGAGAATATACTTTCCCGGATAATTATAAACCATGCATAAAGGTGATCGTTAATCCGGAAGAAAAGACTCTGAAGTTCATTGATAATGGTATTGGTATGACTGCTGATGAAGTTGAGGAATATATTACACAGATTGCATTTTCGGGAGCGACAGAATTTCTTGAGAAATATAAAGATAAAACTTCTGATGATCAGATCATCGGTCATTTCGGACTTGGCTTTTATTCCGCATTCATGGTAGCAGATGAAGTGCACATTGATACGCTTTCCTACAAAGAAGGAGCAGAACCGGTACACTGGAGCTGCGATGGCGGAACAGAATATGATATGCAGGAAGGCAATAAAAACACAGTTGGTACAGAGATAACATTATTTCTGAATGAAGACTGCCTTGAATTTGCCAACGAATACCGCATGAGAGAAGTTATTGAAAAATATTGTTCTTTCATGCCGGTGAATATTTATCTTTCCAAGGCAAATGCAGAGCAGGAATATGAGACGATTGATGAAACAGAACTCAGGGATGATGATGTTGTAGTAGAGCATATCCACGAGGATGCCAAGACGGAAGAGAAAGAGAACGAAAATGGCGAAAAAGAGATCGTAGAAATTTCTCCGGCAAAAGATAAAGTAAAAATCAACAAGCGTCCTGTATCTCTGAGTGATACCAATCCGTTATGGATGAAACATCCGAATGATTGTACAGATGAAGAATATAAGGCTTTTTACCGCAAGGTATTTATGGATTATAAAGAGCCTCTGTTCTGGATCCATCTGAATATGGATTATCCATTTAACCTGAAAGGTATTCTGTACTTCCCGAAGATTAATACAGAATATGATTCTATTGAAGGTACCATCAAACTTTACAATAATCAGGTATTTATTGCGGATAATATCAAAGAAGTAATTCCGGAATTTCTGCTTCTTCTGAAAGGTGTGATCGACTGCCCGGATCTTCCGCTGAATGTTTCCAGAAGTGCTCTGCAGAATGACGGATTTGTCAAGAAGATTTCTGAGTATATTGCGAAAAAAGTTGCAGATAAACTGACTGGTATGTGTAAAACTGACAGAGAAAATTATGAGAGATACTGGGATGATATCAGCCCATTCGTAAAATTTGGCTGTATTAAAGATTCCAAATTTGCAGAAAAAGTCGGTGATTACGTACTCTTTAAGAATCTTGACGGCAAATATCTGACATTAAAAGACTGCATTGAAGAGAACAAAAAGGAAGAAGAAGTTTCTGCAGAAGAAATCAAAGATACAACAGAAGAGAAGACTTCAGAAGAAAACAGTGATAATTCTGCGGAAGAAAAAGAGACTGAGAAGACCACTATTTTCTATGTAACAGATGAAGTACAGCAGAGTCAGTACATTAATATGTTTAAAGAAGCAGGCAAAGATGCGGTTATTCTGAAACATAACATTGATTCTCCGTTTATTTCTCATCTGGAACAGAAAGATCAGACAATTCAGTTTAAGCGTATAGATGCTGATCTTACCGAAGAACTGAGAGAGGAAGGAACTGCCGACGAAGATACTGCAAAGAAATTGACAGAGCTGTTCCGGAAACATCTGAACAAAGAAAAACTGGAAGTAAAAGTTGAGAAACTGAAAAACAGTTCTGTTGCTGCAATGATGACTCTGTCTGAGGAAAGCCGCCGTATGCAGGATATGATGAAAATGTACAACATGTATGGCATGGATCCGGGCATGTTCGGCGGAGAGGAGACCTTAATACTTAATGCCAATCATCCATTGGTACAATACGTGGCAGAGCATGGAGATGCAGAGAATGTCCGGATTATCTGTGAACAGCTTTATGATCTGGCAATGCTGAGTCATAAGCAGTTGTCTCCGGAAGAAATGACAAAATTTGTTCAGAGAAGCAATGAGATTTTAATGCTTCTCACGAAATAAAGATTCCCGGAATCTGCCAATGACAGAATAATAGAAGAGAGCCTTTGCATGAATGTTTAGAACATTTTGTGGAAAGGCTCTTTTTATTTGATAAAGACAGGATGGATTAAAATTTTATCGTGATGTGCCGGGCTTGGGACAGCTGCTTTTCTAATTATGTCGAATTTGATAGAGTTTGATAGAATAATCGAAAACCTCAAATTTTTGTCGTATGATATAGAAAAAGCGAAGTAATGATCATGAAAGTTATAAATGTGAATAAAAGGAATCATCACTAAGCCTGCAATATCGGAGGGGAATTATGAAAGAAGTGTACAGACTGATCAGGAGACTTGGAGCAACATCAAAGTATAAAGGGTACTATTATGTGGCAGAAGCAATCAAAATTTCTATGGAATCCCAGGAACAGCCGATCAAAATTACAAAAGATATTTATCCATATCTGGCAAAAAAATTTAAGTCAACACCGATGAATGTAGAGCATGATATCCGAACGGTGATCAATGTATGCTGGACAGCTAATAAGAGTTATCTGGATAGTATTGCGGGATATCCTCTGGTCTACAAACCCACCAACAGTGAATTTGTTGATATGCTGGCGTATTATTTAACTCAAAATGAAAGCGGGGACACATATTATAAACAGGAAAAATGTGACGCATAATCCGGAACAGGACACGGAGTTTATAGTTTTTCATAAATAATATTATGGCGCTGCAAAAAATCAAGCATCATCCTATCCCATTGGTGTTCAGCTGTTTTATCCGGTACAAAGGCAGTCAGAGAAATGCCTGTGGTACACAGGAGTTCTTTATTTTTATATTGAAGATTCAGAAACATTCCGCTGATTAATTCCGGGGAGAAAGGGGCGCTCTGATTTCTGAAGATGCTCTGCAGTTGCCGGTAGGGGAGCTGAAAGATAATTTTGAAATAAAGCGGAGTACGCTTGCCGCGTATAACAGAATAGCAATATGGCTTTGTTTCTTTCCATGAGGAATAGGAAATTCTGTTTTGGTCCAGAATATCACAGGTATCGGAATCATAAAAATCCCGCCGGATTTTTCCATCGATGGAAAAGGTATTAAATGTAGTGATATCAGCTTCCACCAGCTCGAACTGGTCAAATGTAGAACCAAGCAAAAGCTGATTCATAAATTCTTTAACGTCAATGATTTTTAATGCCAGCATTTCATTACTCCTTCATCATCTTTATATCTATTATAAATCAGAATGAAAAAAAAGAACAGAGTTTTTCCGAAAAAGGCTTTTCAAACATACACGTATGTGTTAATATAGATGTGGTATTTGAAACTACATATTATGGAAAAGAGGACGATATAATTGAGCTACAAAATTGTGATAGATAGCTGTGGAGAACTTCTTGATGACTGGAAAAATGATATAAGATTTGAATCTGTTCCCTTGACATTGATGGTTGGGGAGGACAGTATTATAGATGATGAAACTTTTGATCAGAAGTCATTTTTGAAAAAAGTTGCTGAATGTCCGGAGTGCCCGAAGTCCGCATGTCCTTCCCCGGAACGCTATATGAGAGCCTACCAGTGTGAGGCGGAACATGTATATGCAGTGACATTATCGTCGGAACTGAGCGGATCCTATAACAGTGCGGTACTTGGCAGGAATTTATATCTGGAAGAGCATGAGGATAAAAAGATACATGTATTTAACTCCCGATCTGCCTCAGTGGGAGAAACATTGATCGCACTGAAAATACAGGAATGCGAAGAAGCCGGTATGACTTTTGAGGAAGTTGTGGAATGTGTGGAAGCATATATCAGTGAGCAGAATACATTTTTTGTGCTGGAGAATCTGGAGACACTCCGTAAAAACGGACGCTTAAGCACAGTGAAAGCATTTGTGGCAAATGCACTGAAGATTAAGCCTGTTATGGGTTCGACAGATGAAGGTACCATCTGTCAGCTTGATCAGGCCAGAGGCATGAACAAAGCCCTCATAAAAATGGTTGAGCATATAATAGAAAAAACATCTGACAGTGCGGGGAAAACTCTTGCAATCAGCCACTGTAACTGTGAGGCGAGAGCTCAGATGCTGAAAGCAGCCATTGAGGAAAAAATCCAGACAGCCCGTATCATCGTGCTTGACACGGCAGGTGTGAGCAGCATGTACGCCAATGACGGCGGGGTGATTGTTGTAATCTGATGCTTTTCTTTTGGAAGAGTCTATGTTATAATGATACAAGATTATGTGACTGGCTTGGGAAGTACAGCCGCATACTTTGCCAAAAGAAAGGAAGACGAAATTATGAGTCAGAAAAAAGTGGATGCTTATAAAGAACAAAAAGCAAACCGCCGGAAAATAATGAAAAGAGAAAAAGCAGTTCTCAGACTGGAAAAATTCCTTGCGCTGCTTGTATGTGTTATAGCAGTAGTGTGGATCGGATTTTCTGTTCATGACAAAGCTACTGAAGGTCAGACGACAGAGCAGATCGTTACCGAGATGAACACATCAGCGCTGGATAATTACCTTACAGAACTGAACACAGAGATTGCTGAATAGCATGATGATGGGGTAAAAATTGTATTAACCCTGATATCATAAGATATCTGTATAAACGGAAAGAAAATGAGATTCAAAAAAATCCCCGGCGAAAACCGGGGATTTTTTGTGTAGTTGTGAATAAGTCACACACAAAGGCGTCTGTTTATTCTTATGGTATTATAATTCACAAATTATAATTTTGTAACATTAGCAGCCTGCATTCCACGAGCGCCTTCTGTTAAATCATAAGAAACAGCCTGTCCTTCGTCTAAAGATTTGAATCCTTCTCCGTTGATTGCAGAAAAATGAACGAATACGTCTGCACCATCCTCACCGGTGATAAAACCGTAGCCTTTTTCTGCGTTGAACCATTTTACAGTTCCTTTGTTCAT
>JALEHU010000040.1 GCA_022770365.1 Blautia sp.
CTACAGCAGCGATCCGGGGCATGCAGGACCGCCCGGATGCCCGCAGTATTCCCATTATTGCCATGACCGCCAACGCTTTTGCTGAGGATGTTCAGGCATCTCTGGATGCGGGGATGAATGGCCATATCGCCAAACCCATTGTCATGGACGAGGTGGAAAAAGCCATTGCGAGAAATGTGAACAGATGACTTTGATGCGTTTGTCAGACAGACTACAGGATTGTAAAATCAGACCTGTTACAGTCGATAAGTCCTTCTTTTTTTAGCTTTGAGATTTCCGCGGACATGGCACTTCTGTCAACTTCCAGATAATCAGCCAGTTCTTGACGGTTATAGGGGATGGAAAAAGAATTGCTCTGGTGCAGCCTGGACTGCAGGGTAAGATAGGCCATTATTTTCTCGCGTGTTGTCCGCCGGGAAGTGATTTCGATTTTCTGCTGAAATGCGATATTTTTCGTGGCAATGTCACATAAAAGATTATAAATGATCTGCTTATGAAAACTGCAGGTATTTGCGCAGGTATCGGTGATCCGCAGACAGTCAAGAAATAAAATGGTACTGTCTTCTGAGGCAATGACATTTACCGGGAGTGAGGCAGTATGAGCACAGGCAAACGATTCGCCAAAGGTTTCTGTTTGAACCATTCTTGACAGAATATTCCGGTTTCCGTAAAAATCTTCTATTACAACCTGGACGGCCCCGGAAAGAATTACACCGATATTTTTAGCCATTTGTCCTTCGCGGAAAATGAAATCGTCTTTTTTATATGATTTTGTTTTGGCATTCAGGCATTTCAGCATTGCAGAGATGTTCTCTTCGTTCATGTTTTTAAACAGGGTGCAATTTAACAGCGGCAGAAATATTTTGTCCATGTCTCTCCTTTTGTTGGAAATCCAACATACTTTTTTTAAAAACTATATTAGACTTCGGATGTAAAGTCAATAGTAATTCAAATTTTTATATAATCAGGAGGACATAATGGATCATAAAATGTTTTGTTTTCAGTGTGAACAGACTGCCGGATGCACAGGATGTACGGGAAATGCAGGCGTATGCGGGAAGAAAGCGGATACTGCGAATCTGCAGGATGATTTAACGGGTGCGCTGATCGGACTTGCGCGAGCAGTCGGCGGGAAAGAAGAATTCATGAGCCCGGAATTTATGGACTCAGAGTTGAATCAGCTGATGATAAAAGGATTATTTGCAACACTGACAAATGTGAATTTTGATAATGAGTCACTTACAGATCTGATCAATGAGACACATAGACTGACGGAAACGATTGGAAAAAGCGAAGACTATAAGATGGAGCTTCTCTGGAATGCAGATGAGGATATCAGGTCTTTGAAATCCCTCATCCTGTTTGGAATCCGTGGGATTGCGGCATATGCATATCATGCGGAGATTCTGGGATATCGTGATGAGACGGTGTATCGCTTTTTCTATAAAGCCCTGACTGCCATTGGAACGGACCGGGGTATGGAGGAACTGCTTCCGGTTGTGATGGAAGCCGGTGAGGTGAATCTGAGGTGTATGGAACTGCTGGACAAGGCAAATACAGAAACCTTCGGCACACCTGCTCCGGTGGAAGTTACCTTGAATGTGGAAAAAGGACCGTTTATTGTGATTACAGGGCATGATCTTTATGACCTGAAACAGCTTCTGGAACAGACAGAGGGGAAAGGAATCAATATTTATACCCACGGTGAGATGCTGCCTGCCCATGCTTATCCTGAATTGAATAAATATAAGCATCTGAAAGGCAACTTCGGAACTGCATGGCAGAACCAGCAGAAAGAATTTGCGGATATCCCGGCTCCGGTTGTATTTACAACGAACTGCCTGATGCCGCCGAAAAAAAGCTATGCAGATCGTGTATTTACGACAGAAGCAGTTGCATATCCGGAAATTGTGCATATCGGGGAAAGCAGAGATTTTACTCCGGTGATTGAAAAGGCACTGCAGCTTGGCGGATACCGGGAAGATCATCCTATGACAGGGATCAATGGAGGAAACAAGGTAATGACAGGATTTGGTCATGGAACCGTGTTATCCGTGGCGGACAAAGTAATCGAAGCAGTGAAGAACGGCGATATCAAACGTTTTTACCTGATCGGAGGTTGTGACGGGGCAAAGACCGGTCGAAATTACTATACGGAGCTGGTGAAGAATACACCAGACGACAGTATTGTCCTTACCCTTGCCTGCGGCAAATACCGGTTTAACGATCTTGACCTTGGAATGATCGGTGGTCTTCCGAGATTGATGGATATGGGACAGTGCAATGATGCCTACAGCGCAATTAAAGTGGCGTCAGCACTGGCAGAAGCCTTTGGATGTTCTGTGAATGAACTTCCTCTCACGATCATCCTGTCCTGGTATGAGCAGAAGGCTGTCAGTATCCTGCTGAGTTTATTGTATCTGGGTATTACAAATATCAAGCTGGGACCATCTCTTCCTGCATTTGTTTCTCTGAATGTATTGAATTTTCTGGTGGATAAATTCCATATAGCACCGATTTCAACGGTGGAGAATGATATAGTATAAAGTTTCTTTTGATGTTGAAAGAGCGCAGGCTGGAAAATGGCAGGCGCTCTTTTTGAGTGCGCAGAGGAAAACAGAAGATAATTCCCTGTATCAAGAATTGCAGGAAGGATGTTCTTATACTGTGCCATGAGGCATAATTTATAACAATAAGCAGCAAATGTGGTGAATAAAATGACCTATCTATGGAGCGGAATGATCCTGATCGGGATTGTTTATGGTACTTTGACAGGGAATCTGGAGGCGGTGACGGAGGCAGTGATTGCATCTTCGAAAGAAGCCGTGAACCTGTGTATTGGAATGGCAGGAATTACTGCAATGTGGACAGGGATCATGAAGATTGCGGAGACAACAGGGCTGGTGCAGAAACTGTCAAAAGGACTTCGCCCGGTACTTAAAATTCTGTTTCCGCAGCTTCCGGAGGAGTCCAGAGCATGCAGTTATATTTCATTGAATTTCTTATCCAATCTGCTGGGGTTAAGCTGGGCGAGTACCTCATCGGGTCTTCTTTCTTTCCAGGAACTTGATAAGATCAACCGGGAGGAATGTGAACGGATGGGCGAGAACGGAAAACGCGGGATCCATATTGCCAGCAATGCCATGTGTACATTTCTGATCATCAATGTTTCGTCTTTGCAGCTGATTCCAATGAATATGATCGCATATCGTGCGCAGTACGGCAGTCCACAGCCTGCCGCGATTGTAGGACCGGCTATCCTTGTAACAGGAATCAGTACTGCTGTGGCAGTGGTATTTTGTCTGGTGATGAACAGCAGAACCCTCCAAAAGCATAGGAACATCCTCTGATTATTCTGCCGCACTTCTCTTCAAGGAAAAGCCGGTCCTGCCAGAATTCGCTTTCAGACCATATCTGTCAAAAATCTCAACCAGTCGCCGGTCATAAATCTGACCGTCATCATAGCTGAAGGTCACAGCCTTTTCTTTCCAATGAGGATAACAAAGCTCAAACTTCATAAGCTTATGCCTCTTCTTTCTGATATAAGATCTCTACTGGTTTTACCCCTGTAAGCTCCGTACTTCTTTCGTCAGGCTGACTGCATCCTGCATAAATCATGAACCGCCTGCCGTCTTCTTTGCGGATTCCCTCATCATCTACTACTGTGAAGGCTCTCCCGGCAACAGGAAGTGTAATGGTTTTTGTTTCCCCTGCTTTCAGGAAAACTCCTGCAAAAGCTGCAAGCTCAGGATTTTTTACAGCATGGGGGGAATCCAGATTCTTGATATAAATCTGAACTACATCTCTGGTGTCAGCAGTTCCTGCATTTTGTACTTTCACCTCTGCAGAAATTCCTTTTTCTCCGGAAAGTATTCTGGCATCCGTTACTTTGACCTGTGAATAAGTAAGTCCATATCCGAATGGATACTGTGCTTTTCCTTCAAGATAGCGATAGGTTCTGCCCTTCATAGAATAGTCCGTAAATTCCGGAAGTTCTTCCAGAGATTCATAAAATGTCACGGGAAGCTTACCGGATGGGGAAACATCTCCGAATAATACTCTGGCTGCAGCTTTTCCGCCCTGTCCTCCCGGATACCACAAAACCATGACAGCATCAAAATGTTCTGCAGCGTAGCTCATGTCAATATCGCTTCCGGCCATCAGACAGAGGATCACTGGCTTTCCGGATTCAGCCACAGCTGCCATCAGTTCCTGCTGAACTTCGGGGAGTTTCAGATTTTCCTTGTCTCCTGATGCATAGCTGTTTCCTGTGTCCCCTTCTTCTCCTTCCAGACTTTCGTCCAGTCCTACGCAAAGGATCACTACATCACTGTTATCTGCCACAATCTTCGCCTCAGCCAGTCTGTCATGAGTAAAAGCCAGGGGCTCGGTTCTGTCTCTGAACAGGTCGCAGCCCGCAGAGGTCAGTACCCGAACTTCTTCTCCAAGATAATCCTGAAGACCTTCCAGTATGGTCACATATCTGGAAGCAGTGCCGTGATAGTTGCCGATCAGAGCCTTGCGGCTGTCTGCATTGGGGCCGATGATACCGACTGTTTTCAGATTTTCTTTTTTAAGAGGAAGAATTCCGTTATTTTTCAGAAGTACAAAGCTCTCTTCTGCGGCGCGCTCTGCCATAGCAAGATGAGCCGGTGATTCCACTTCTGTGTATGGAATGCTGTTGTATTCACTTTCATCGAATAAGCCCAGCATATACCGGGTGGTAAACAGACGCACGGCGGATTCTGTAATGGTATCTTCTGTGATCAGTCCGTTTTTGTATGCCTTCAGGATGTGGAGATAGGTATTTCCGCAGTTCAGGTCGCAGCCGTTATTGATGGCCAGTGCTGCGGATTCCTGAGCGGTATTTGTGACCATATGATTTTCGTGGAAATCCCGGATTGCCCAACAGTCCGAAACAAAATGTCCCTGGAAGCCCCAGTCCTCACGGAGAGTTTTCTGAAGAGACGGACTTGCGCAGCAGGGCTCTCCGTTTGTACGGTTGTAGGCACCCATGACAGCCTCTACGCCTGCTTCTTTTACAAGCCCTTCAAATGCAGGAAGATAGGTTTCTGCCATGTCTTTTTTGGTTGCTTTGGCATCAAATTCATGCCGTATTGCTTCCGGACCGGAATGAACAGCAAAATGCTTTGCGCAGGCTGCTGCTTTCATGGTTTCGCCCTGTCCCTGGAGACCTTTTGCAAAAGCTACGCCAAGGCACTTGGTAAGATACGGGTCTTCGCCGTAGGTTTCATGACCTCTGCCCCATCTCGGATCACGGAAAATATTTACATTGGGAGACCAGAAGGTGAGGCCTTTGTAAATATCTCTGTCTCCTTTGGCGGAATAGGCGTTATATTTGGCGCGGCCTTCTGTGGCGATCACGTCTGCGATTTCATTTAATAAATCAGGATCAAAAGTAGCTCCAAGCCCTATCGCCTGCGGAAAAACTGTTGCCTGACCTGCCCGTGCGACTCCGTGAAGACCTTCATTCCACCAGTTGTATGCCGGAATATTCAAACGCGAAATAGCCGGCGCATCGTAACGGAGCTGGCTTGCTTTCTCTTCGATGGTCATTTTGCTGACCAGCTCCTGTGCTTTTTTTCTTGCATCTTCCCGATTCATATTAGTTTGTCTCCTTTATTATGATATTTTTAAGACATCTGTTTTAGCCTTTTACAGCTCCTGAGATTATTTCCTTTTTCAGAGATCTAAGGAGCATACAGTAATGAAACTCATTGTTCGTTTTTGATTTTACTACGGTTTTTATGATTTTCCAACCTTTGATATTCTCTATTTGTATCATAGATGAAAAATATGAGGAATAAACTGAAGATTGTTTGTCATAAGGTATCATGAGGATGCTCACGGGAGGATTTATGAAGATTCTTTCGTATCTTTCCAATCTCATGATACCTTTTTTACTGTTTTATGTGATCGGGTACGGGCTGCTGGCTAAAAGGGATATTTACACGGATTTTCTGGACGGGGCAAGAGAAGGGCTTAAGACGGTGGCAAAGATTGTGCCCACACTGATCGGACTGATGACAGCAGTGGGAGTTCTGCGGGCATCCGGATTTCTGGAATTTCTGGGGGGCTTTCTGGGAAAGGTGACGGAACACATCGGCCTTCCGGCGGAACTGGTGCCTCTGACTCTGGTAAGAATGTTCTCCTCCAGCGCGGCGACAGGGCTTTTGATGGATATTTTTAAAGAGTTCGGAACGGATTCGCCCACAGGTCTTATGGCGGGGATTATGCTCAGTGCCACAGAGAGTGTTTTTTACTGTATGAGTGTCTATTTCGGATCCGTAAAAATACAAAAAACCAGATATACGCTGCCGGGAGCAATTATAGCAACGCTGGCAGGAGTGATCGGGGCAGTGTGGGTGGTGAGATGGATGATGTGAGTGTAAAAAAACTGCTCCCTTCCGTATGAACAGTTTCATTGATAAAAACTGTTTATACGAAAGGGAGCATATCACGTTCCTCAGACGAGGTCTTTATTCTTAGTAAGCATTTCTTTAATTACATTCTGGGTGTATGCGCCGAGATGCTTTTTGTCCTCTTTATCCAGTTCATCAGGATAAATCGGTTTGCCGTATTCCACGATCACATGAACCGGCTTGATGGTCGGAAAATGGGATTCCCAGATTCCTGCTGTATTGCTCATGGCAATGGGAATGATCGGGCATTTGGCTCTGGTGGCGATTTTGAAACTGCCGTCGTGGAAGGGGAGCATGTCTGTCTCATCTTCACTTCTGCTGCGGGTGCCTTCCGGGAAAATACAGATGGAAATACCAGATTTGACCTTATCCACTGCAGCCAGGATGGTTTGCAGCCCCTGCTTGATATCTTTGCGGTCAAGGAAAAGACAGTGCAGGTATTTCATCCAGTTGGAAAGCAGAGGGACTTTTTCCATCTCTTTCTTAGCAACATATCCGGTGCGGATAGGGCAGCGGGTGTAAGTGAGAAGAATGTCGAAGAAGCTCCTGTGGTTGCCGATGTACAGAACCGGGGTATCCTTCGGTACATTTTCCTCTCCGATGACGGTAATGCGCGCTCCTGTCAGCCAGAGGATGAAGCGGAAAACCGCCTGGATGATCCGAAGGGAGCTGATATCTTTCTTCATGGGAGAAAATTTCCCGATGATCCATTCCGCGATCAGAATCGGAATGGACAGGATCAGAAAACCGACGACAGTAATGCATACTAAACAAAAACGTATCATAATAAGATCCCTTTCGTGTGTATTAATGGTGCATCGTGTCATGCTCAGCCGGTCAAAACAGAGTAGTGCGTAAACGAAAGCACCATTATTTTCCTTTTTTTGTATGTATTATTATACGTAAATTCAGGAGCAGTTGCAATAAAACTTTTGAATACATGGAAGGGTTTTTAGAATATCTGTCTGCTCTCAGGCATAAAATGCTTACGAAGGAACGGTTTGGGGTGGAAGCATGTGGAAGAAAGTCTGCCTGGCTGCGCTGCTGGTGTGCCTGCTCTGGGGGCTGTGCGGATGCCGGATCATCCGTATTGAGGAAGAGGAAAGAAAGTCTCTGGAATATACGGTGGTAAATCAGCAGGAAATCCCGGAAGAGATTCTTTCTCTGATCGAAGAGAAAAAAGCAGGGGAATTTCAGATGACGTATCAGAGCGGGGAGGAAATGTATCTGATCAAGGGCTACGGGCGGCAGATGAGCGGCGGTTACAGCATCCGGGTAGAGGAACTTTCTCATTCATCCAACGGAATCTTTTTTATGACGCATCTGATCGGTCCGAAGGATGACAGCCTGGCCGGAGAACCATCCTATCCGTATATTGTTGTAAAACTGGCATACCGGGATGAGCCGGTAGTATTTGAATAAAGGACGGGAATTTTCAGCAGAAGAAATGAACGGAGACAGTACGCAGGAATGAATGAGAAGCTGTATGAATCAGGAAGGGAGAATAAGTCATGGAATTAAAAAAAGAGGATATTCAGATGCTTCGGGAAAAAAGTAAGGCGACCAGCCAGGTAACGTTTGATGCGGATTACAATGTTCCGGATGCAAAGCCGGATATCGGGAGAATGATCCAGAGCAAAGGGGACGTGCGTATGGATGAAGTACGCCTCAGTGACGGCCATGCTTTTCTGAAGGGCAGTCTGAATGTGGATCTTCTGTATGTGGGGGATGAAGAAAAAAAAGTCTACAGTCTTTCAGCAAAACTGCCGCTGGAGGAAACTTTGAACCTGGAAAACATCGTAAGCGGTGACAAAATCTGCCTGAAGTGGGAGATTGAAGATCTGAGCGTGCATCTGATCCATTCCAGAAAAATGAATATCAAGGCAATTGTAACATTTTACGCAGTGGTGGATGAACTGACGGGAATCCGTCTGCCTGCGGTGCTGGATGATGAAACCGTTTCTGTTCAAAAAAAGAAGATGAAACTCCTGAGCCTTGTGGTACATAAAAAAGATACGATGCGGCTGAAAGAGGAAATTTCTCTGGCTTCCAATAAACCGAATATTGCGGAGCTTCTGTGGTATCACATTGATGTGCGCGGACTGGATCTTCGTCCTGAAGATAACACGGTAAAAGCCAAAGGAGAGCTCGCGGTGTTTGTCCTTTATTCAGGGGATGATGAAGGGAACCCGCTTCAGTGGCTGGAATATTCGCTGCCTTTTACCGGGGAAGTGGAGTGCAGCGGATGCACCGGGGATATGATACCGAATATGGAAGCGGCAGTGATCAATCAGGGAATCGAGGTGAAGCCGGATGCGGACGGTGAGGAACGCGTCCTTCTTGCGGATGTTGTTCTGGAACTGGATATGAAGCTTTACCGTGAAGAAGATCATGAGATCATTACAGACGTATATACGCCTTTGAAGGAATGTATGCCGCAGGGTAAAATGGAAACGCTGGAAAGCCTTCTGGTGCGTAATTTTTCCAAATGCAGGCTGTCAGACAGGATCGAGGTAAAAGAAAATCAGGGAAAAATTCTCCAGATCTGTCACAGCCAGGGCCGGGTGAAAATTGACAAAACACAGGTTGTGGAGAATGGCATCCAGGCAGAAGGCATTGTCTTTATGAAAATTCTGTACAGTGTGGGAAACGATGATATGCCGTTTTATTCTATGGAGGCTATGATACCGTTTACCCATGTGGTAGAGGCCCGGGGCATCACACCGGACTGCGTGTATTACCTGAAAGCCGGACTGGAACAGCTTTCCACGACTATGGCAGACAGCAATGAAATTGAGGTAAAGGCAGCGGTCAGCCTGAATGTTCTGGTCATCAGGCAGGAGAAAACCATGATTATTGACCGTGTGGAGGAAAAGCCTCTTGATGTGGAAAAAATCCGCAGCATGCCGGGAATCACAGTATATATGGTAAAGCCGGAAGACACCATGTGGAATATTGCCAAAAGATTTTATACAACCATAGAGGAGATTCAGACGCTGAATGAACTGGAAGACGAGAACATCTCTCCGGGACAGCCGCTGCTTCTGGTGAAGAAAGTGGAGGGATGATATTACAGTATTTTTGCCTGTCCGAAGAGAACATGCCGGTACATCGAAAGGGGCGAGATTTTCGCCCCTTTTTGGCGGGGATAATAGTATTTTACTATAAAAGTCCCGGACAGCAGCCATGTGGTGAAGCATGCTTGCATGCGCAGGCACATGGATATTGGACGGGCTACCCGTATGAGCAAGCAGCGGAGCAAATTGCGAATACGGGGCGATTGCGTCAGTAATCGACTTTTATTATTGGTGATGTCTGCGTCAGCAGACATTTCCGTTAAGATAACAGGTATCAGTTAGATGTTGAAATATTTATTCTTCTTTGCTAAACTTAATATGACAGAAATTCGTTTCCGGACATAGATGCATCCAGATTCCCTGTTCTCAGATCACTATCAGAAAGAGGTGCACATAATGTCCAAACTCGTCACAGGAACACCTTATGATGATGTGTTCCGCACTTTACTCGATGACTGCACCAGTCTGATAATCCCTGTGGTTAATGAGGTCTTTGGGGAGCATTTTAGCGGCGAAGAGCAGGTGGTGTTCCAGAAGAATGAACATTTTTTAAACCAGCAGGACGGAGATACAAAAGAGAAAATAACGGATTCCTGTTTTACGATTAAAGGAGAAGAAATTCAGAAAAAATACCACATGGAATGTCAGAGTACTTCTGACACGACGATTATGGTCCGTATGTTTGAATATGATTCCCAGGTGGCCCTGGATGCCTGTGAGAATGTCGGTGATAAACTGATTGTCACTTTTCCTCATTCTGCGGCTATTTATCTGCGGCATACGAGAAATACACCGGATCAGATTACCATGGAGATAAACACACCGGGTGGCAGTATTTCCTATGCTATCCCGGTGCTTAAGACACAACGGTATACAATCGATGAACTTTTTGATAGAAATCTGCTTTTTTTGCTTCCATTCCATATATTCAATTATGAAAAAGAGTTTCCGGAATATGAAAATGATATGGAAAAGCTTTTAAAGCTTCAGGAGAGATATTCGGAAATCATGAAGCGACTGGGGGAATTATGTTTGAAAGGCAAAATCAGTACATTTGAAAAATGCGCGCTCATAGATATGTCAAAAAAGGTCATCGAAAACCTCACCGTGAAATATACGAATGTGACGAAAGGAGTGACTTCCGTTATGGGCGGCAAAGTTCTTGAATATGAAGCAAAAACAATCTTGCAGGAAGGAATTCAGGAGGGAATTCAGGAAGGAATTCACCAAGGAGAAAAAAATATCTGTATTTCCCTGATCAAGGATGGAATACTGAAAATTTCCGATGCTGCTGAACGACTTGGAATTACAGAAGAAGAATTACGAAAAGATTTATAAAGAATTGTTGTAACTGTTCAGAAGCTCGTATCTGTGAAGGTACTGAGCAGATACGAATTGTTTTTGCGATGAAGAGAAGGTATCAACGAACGATTGTATGAAAGAATAAATGGGGAATAGGAGATGCCGGGATTTGAGTTTCTGTCATTAAATGGATAATCATAATATTTCCTGAAAGAGGGGCTGTAATAGCTCCTTTTTTTGCCTCGTGAAAAGCAGAAAAACAGAAATCTAACAGGCATGAAGTGATTGAAAGAAAAGCCTCTCTTAAGTATAATAGAAATATGACATACAGCCGGGAGATTATTGAGAAGGAGACTGGCAATATGAGATATACATGGATTGATGAATATCTTCTGGATAAAAAAGGTGTAACGAAAGACATTCAGAAAGACTGGAACTGGATCCGCTACCAGATCGGAGGAAAGATGTTTGCGGCAATCTGTCTGGACGAAAAGAACGAACCGGATGGAGAAGTGCCGGATGATCTGCTGAAAGATCTGCTGGACAAGTCTTACCAGCTTGTACTTGCAGGCTTCAGTAAAAAGAAACAGAAAGAGATTTTGGGCTGAAAGGAGAAAAACACAATGGGATATTTTGAAATGATATCACCGGAGGCGGTTGGTATTTCATCAGAGGGAATCCGGGCTTTTCTGAAGGAAACAGAGAGGAGTGGACTGGAACTGCATCGTCTGATGATTCTGCGTCATGGCAAATGCTGTACAAAGATTACCTGGGCGCCATATGATGAAAACGATATGCATCCTCTTTATTCCTTCAGTAAATCTGTTACCGCTACTGCAATCGGATTTGCGTGTCAGGAGGGGCTTCTGTCTCTGGATGAAAAAATTATGGATATCTTTCCGGAAGATGCACCTGAGAATCCATCAGAGAATCTGAAGGCGTGTACGGTTCATCATCTGCTCTGCATGAGCCGGGAACCTTTTATCAGTATAATACTCCCGGAAGTAATCTTCTGGCAGCAATTGTAAAGAAAAAAACAGGGCAGCAGGTAACGGAGTATCTTCGCAGTCGTCTGTTTGATCCACTTGGCATGGGAGAGGTCTACTGCTTCCGGCTTCCGGATGATCTGGAAACTGAAGCCGGTGGCGGCGGTATGAAGATGAAACTGGAAGATATGGCGAAGTTTACCCAGCTTATGCTGCAGGACGGCTGCTGGGAAGGAAAACAGCTTCTGAAAGGCTGGTATTATGATCAGGCCCGTATGAAACATATGGAGACAAAAGGAGACAGTGCAGGCCATGTTAAAGAGTGGGCAAATGGGTATGGCTATCAGTGCTGGATAGTAAAGGAATAATGGCGGATACCTTTGTTATGCTGCAGTGGAGAGTATCCGATTTTCTCAGCCGAAACAGGATTCCATTTTTTTATAGACACCAGCTGCAATTCCTTTCTTAAATGGCAAGGTATCACTTATTCGGGACAGATGTGTATTGAAATTTAAAAAGAAATAATATAAAATAAATATCAGGAAATACTGTATACAAAAAACAAAGCGGTTGCAAAAAATACAATGTCGGAGGAACTTATGCGATTACGTGCGCTGGCGAAGATTAATTTAGGACTTGATATTTTGGGGAAAAGAGACGACGGGTATCATGAGGTACGCATGATCATGCAGACGATCCAGATGTATGATGTGCTGGAAATCCAGCGAAGCAAAACGCCGGGAATTTCTCTCGTGACGAATCTGCCCTTTATTCCGTCTGATGAAAGAAATCTTGTGTATAAGGCGGCGAAGCTTCTGATGGATGAATTCCATGTGGAGGAGGGCATTTCCATGAAGCTGGATAAATCCATTCCTGTGGCTGCCGGCATGGCAGGGGGAAGTTCAGATGCTGCGGCTGCATTTGTGGGTGTGAACCGGCTTTTTAATCTGGGCTTAAGTGAGCAGGAACTGATGAAGCGGGCAGTGAAGGTGGGAGCAGACGTGCCTTACTGTATTATGCGGGGAACAGCGCTTGCGGAAGGAATCGGCGAGAAGCTGACCTGGATTCCGCAGGTTCCGAAGTGTTATGTGCTTGTCGGCAAGCCGGGGGTAACTGTTTCCACGAAGATGGCATATGAGAACCTGCATCTTGATGAGATCAAAGAGCGTCCGGATATAGACGGGATGATCAGGGACATTACCAAAGGTGATCTGCATGCCATGGTGTCAAAAATGGGCAATGTATTTGAGCCCGGCATTATCGGACGTTATCCGGTCATTCAGGAGATCAAGGACCTGATGGAAGAGAACGGAGCGCTGAAAGCGATGATGAGCGGAAGCGGACCGACGGTATTTGGCATTTTTGACGATTCGGACAAAATGGAAAAAGCTGCAGCAATCCTTCGGGAAAGCCGTCTGGCCAAAACCGTGTTTGCTACGGAAACATACAATAGAGGGGGAGGTTTTGCGAATGACAAGTGACTTTACAGTGAATATGGATCAGTATCTGCCTCTGAGAGATGTTGTATTTAATACCCTTCGTCAGGCGATCCTGAAGGGAGAGCTTAAGCCGGGTGAACGCCTTATGGAGATTGCGCTGGCGGACAAGCTTGGAGTCAGCCGGACACCTATCCGTGAGGCACTTCGTAAGCTGGAGCAGGAGGGCCTTGTGGTCATGATCCCGCGTCGCGGCGCGCAGGTGGCGGACATTACGGAAAAGGACCTGAATGACGTTCTTGAGGTTCGTATTGCTCTGGAGAACCTGTCTATAGAGAAAGCGTGTAAGCGCATGACTGACGAACAGATCAAAAAACTGGGACTGGCAGCCAGAGAATTTGAGAGAACGATCGCAGAAGATAATCTGGTTAAGCTGGCTGAGGCAGATGTGGCTTTTCATGAGATCATTTATCAGGCAGCGGACAATGTGACGCTGAATCAGGTACAGAGCAATCTGCGGGAACAGATTTACCGCTATAGAGTGGAATATCTTAAGGATGAAGAAATGAGAAATCAGCTTGTCAAAGAGCATGAGCAGCTTTATCTTGCAATGAAGGAACGGAACGTGGAAAAAGCGCAGGAGATTTCTTTTCATCATATTGAGAATCAGAGAAAAGGAATTATCCGATCGATACAGGGAGAAGTTAATTCTTCCCAGAAGAAATAAAATAGAAAAAAATGGTGATAATAAGAGAGATGCGTCCGGCATCTCTCTCTTTTATTATAAAAGTCCCGGACAGCAGCCATGTGGAGAGAAAGTAAAACTTAGTGGATGGATGTGGAAAAAAGTGCGGCAGGAGGAGTGATTTTGTGGAAAAAACGGAAATCTCGAAAAGCTTAAGGGCGAATGAGGAATATGTACGGAAAAGGTGTGAAAACTGCGCGGATATCCAGATCCGGCCCATGAAGCTTGGAGAGGAACGGAAAGTAGACTGCCTGATGGTTTATATTGAGGTAGCCGTTTCCAATATGATGCTGGATGACTCGGCAATCGGGAAGATGGTGAACCATTTCTGGGAGGTTTCACCGGAAAAGATCCAGGAATTTGTGGCGAATAACAGCCTTGGTATCGCGGATGTAAAAAAACTTGGCTCCATGGAAGAGGTATTCTCTGCACTTTTAGCAGGAAATGCGGTCTTTTTTATGGATGGATATGATCAGGCGATGAAAATCTCCAGCAAAGGATATCCCGGCATGGGTGTGTCCGAGGCGGAGGCGGAGAAAGTCCTGCGGGGATCGCGGGAAGGGTTTTCAGATTCGGTAAAGATCAATTCGGCGCTGGTGAGGAAGCGTCTGCGGGACACGCGTTTGAAAGTGGAGGAACGTCAGATCGGAACCAGAACCAATACGATGCTCCATATGCTTTACATGGAAGATCTGGTGAGGGAAGAATTTCTGGAGGATGTCCGGGAACGGCTGGATGCTTACGAAATTGACGGGATTCTGGACAGCGGGATGCTGGAACAGCTTACGGAAGATGTGTGGTATTCGCCGTTTCCCCAATATCAGACAACAGAACGGCCGGACAGAGCAGCCCAGGAGATTTTGAACGGGAAAATTGTTCTGATCTGCGACAATTCTCCGTCAGTGCTGATCCTGCCAAGCTCATTTCAGGGATTTATGGAAAGCAGCGAGGACTGGAATCAGAGATTTGAAATGGCATCTTTTTTGCGGGTGCTGCGGTATCTGGCGCTGGCAGCGGCAACGCTTTTTCCGGGACTTTATCTGGCGGTGATCCGGTTTCATACACAGATTCTTCCGACGAATCTGATTTTGTCATTTGCAGATGCGCGGGAAGGAGTACCGTTTTCCAGTGTGACGGAGCTGTTGTTCCTGGAGCTGGCGTTTGAACTCATACGGGAAGCAGGCGTGCGGGTGCCGGGAGCGCTGGGAAATGCCATTGGGATCGTAGGAGGACTGATCGTGGGAGATGCAGCCGTAAGCGCGAATCTGGTGAGCCCCATTGTTGTGATGATCGTGGCACTGACGGCACTTGGCTCAATGACACTTCCAAATGAAGAATTTGCTTCAGCGTTCCGGCTGATAAAATACGTATTTTTATTCCTTGGAGGTTTCCTGGGAATGTTCGGAATCGTTCTGGGAATTTATTTTCTGATCGCCCATCTGGCCGGCCTTCTGAGTTTTGGCATGCCATATCTGATGCCTTTTGTGAAAAAAAAGCCGGAGCGCGGTGTGGGAGACGGGATTCTTAGAATGCCGTTTCAGAGAAGATGGCAGCGGCCTTTGTATGCAAAAAGGAATGAAAGTGTCCGGCTGAGGAAAAAAACTGAAGAAAAAAACTGAGAAAAAAAATAAAGAGAAAATTGAAGAAAAAATTAAAGAAAAAATTAAAGAAAAGAAATTGAGAAAGGAACCTGCCGGAGCAGGTTGGTATGAGCTATGGAGTTTGCAGAAAATAACAGGATATCCCACAGGCAGCTTTACCGTCAGATGGTTCTGGCATTTCTTGCACCGTTTATGCTGTGCCTGTTCGGGCGCGACAGGATCCTTGGGCCGGCAGGGATCGCAGGTACGCTTGCAGGGATGGTCGTGCTCCTGTTTTATGTGATCTTTCTGATCCGCCTGGAACCGTATTATTCGGATCTGGAGAAGTCGGCGGGCGGATTTTGGGGACGTGTTTTCGGCTGCTTTTTTGTGGTCTATGTAATTTTTACGGCAGCGTATCTTCTGACGGTGCTTATGGAAATTGTGCCGGAGAGTCTCCTGGAAGGGGTGTCCGGCAAATGGATTTCATTATGTGCGGTAATTGTGTGCGCGTTCGGAACCCATAAAGGAATGCAGCGCAGAGGCAGAATAGCAGAAGTATCCGGCGGTCTGCTTCTGGGAAGCGTGGCACTGATGATGCTCCTGTGCCTGGGACAGAGCAGGATATCCTATTTAATGGAGATGTCTGTGGCCCGGGATTTCAGCGGGCGGAATTTCATAAAAAGTACGTATGGAGTGCTGTGTGCTTTTTCCGGAATCGGGCTGATGCCCTTTGTACTGGGAAATGTGGAAAAAAGAGGGAGCGCAGGCAAAACAGCGGCGTTTGGAATCGTGACTCTTGTAGGGATTATTACAGGGATGCTGATTCTGCTTCCGGCGGTCTTTGGCTGGAACCGGCTTTTGACGGAACAGTATCCGGTGCTTCCTTTGCTTGCCGGTGCGGATCTGCCGGGAAATGTACTGGCGAGATTTGATGTTCTCTGGATGGGCTTTTTGCTGTACAGCATGTTGTTTGCTGTGGGAAGTCTGTTTCATTACGGACATCAGATCATTCGTCAGACACATTTGGGAAGCGGGAGATACTGGATGGCAGCAGTGGTTTACGGACTTTCTGTTTTGAAATTCCGCGGATGGGGAATTGAAGATATTTATGGGAAATATCTGGCATATGTTTTTGTGCCGGGAATGATTCTTCTGCAGTTGTTCCTTATGATGCGGGGAAAAGAAAAAAGAAAGAAAAAAACGGCAGCAGCTGCGGGAATTTCCATGCTTCTGTTTCTTTCCGGATGTGCGGGCATTGAGCCGGAAAAAAGAATGTATCCCCTGGCTCTTGGCGCGGATGCATCGACAGAAGGATTTGAAATCACGTATGGTATGCCGGACCTTCCCCAGGCCACCGGACAGGGAAAAGAGGAGAAAAACGATCAGACTTCCTCACTTACGATCACCGGCGCGGATTTTGCCGAAATTGAAGAGAAATATGAGAGGACGCAGGAAAAATATCTGGATATGGGACATCTGCAGGTATTGATCCTGGGAGAAGAACTTCTGGAGAATGGTCAGTGGCTGACGCTTCTGGATTATCTGATGGATGAGCCGTTTGTGGGAGAGAATGTGTATGTTTTTCGGGCGAAAGACCCTGGGGAGATTCTGGAGTGGAAAGGCGGAAGCGGGACTTCTGTAGGGGAATATCTGGTAGGGATGCTGGAAAACCGGACTTCCGGGCAGAAGAAAAAAGGAGTGACGCTGCGGGAGGTTTATAATCAGAGATATCTGACGGGAGGGATGGTGATTCTGCCGCGGGTGAGAATTTCCGGGACAAAGCTTGAAGTCTGGATGTAAACAGGCGGTGGGAATAAAGCCGGAGGAATAGGGATAAAACCCGGGAATCGGAATAAAGCCGGAGAATCAGGCAATACTTCTGATATGGTAATTATCAGGAGGAAAGATATGAATAAATTAAGAAAAATATTGCCGGCAGTGCTGCTGACAGTGGTTCTGGCAGTGCGGCTTCTGGTGCCGGCGAGAGCACAGGAGCCCGCTTTGATGACATGGTGGGGAACCCTGTATCCGGGATTCTGCTTCGGAACTTCGGAAAAAATTTCGGATACAGAACATAAATGTGAATCCTCAAAGGAGCATAAGGTAAAGATATCCTTCTGGCTTGCTAAAGCTTTTGATTGGTGATAGAATAAATAATCAACAGACTATAGTGAGGAAATGGAGAAAGAAATGAAAATAGACAGAGATGCTCCTATAGGTGTATTTGACTCCGGTGTAGGAGGACTTACGGTTGCCAGAGAAATCATGAGGAATCTCCCCTCTGAAAAAATCGTATATTTCGGTGATACCGCAAGAGTGCCATATGGAAGCAAATCCAGAGAAACAATTATCCGCTATTCCCGCCAGATCATCCGGTTCCTTCAGGAACAGCAGGTGAAGGCAATCGTCATTGCCTGCAATACAGCCAGTGCGTTTGCCCTGGATGCGGTACGCGACGAGCTGGAGATTCCTGTTCTGGGAGTGATTGAGCCCGGTGCACTGGTGGCTGCCCGGGAGACAAGGAATAAGAGGGTTGGAGTCATCGGTACGATCGGTACGGTGGGAAGCGGAATACATGAAGATTTCTTAAGGAAGCTGGATCCGGAGATCACGGTTTTCGGCAAAGCTTGTCCATTGTTTGTTCCACTGGTGGAAGAAGGCTGGCTTCATGACCCGATAACATTCGAAGTAGCCAGACGGTACTTAAGGGAACTTCAGGAGAGAGAAATCGATACATTAATCCTGGGCTGTACGCATTATCCGCTGATTCGTTCCACGATCCGTGAAGTGATGGGTGAAGGCGTGCGGCTGGTCAATCCGGCTTATGAGTCTGCGCTGGAACTTAAGCGCCTTCTTACGGAAGAAGATCTTTTAAGTACCGGAAAAGAACAGGAGGAGTTTCCATATCGTTTTTATGTGAGTGATCTTGCAGATAAATTCAAGAGTTTTGCAAATTCCATTCTGCCTTACGATGTGGAAATGACTCAGAAAATCGACATTGAAAATTATTAGAGGAGAATGCGTATGGACAAAGACGTGCTGATTCATGTGCGCGGTCTTCAGATGATGCAAACAGAAGAAGGACAGGAGCCCATTGAGATCGTGGTTCCGGGACAGTATTATTTCCGCAATGGAAGTCATTATCTCCGTTTCGAGGAGATGCTGGATGATACTTCCGAACCGACTGTAAACTACATAAAAATGTCCTCCGGTGGAGTGGAAGTAAGGAAAAAGGGTCTGGTCAATGTGCATATGGTTTTTGAGCAGGGCAAGAAGAATATGACTTATTACACAACGCCCTATGGGACTCTTCAGATGGGAATTGCGACGACCAATCTGGAACTGACAGAACATGCCGGAAGTATTGACATGAAAGTGGATTATGCACTGGATATGAATGAGGAGCATGTAGCAGACTGTTATCTTACGATCCAGGCTCAGGACAAGGGTTCCGGGCAGGCAGTTTTATAAATGGATAAAGTACTGTCCGGAAGTTTTACATTAAACAGCAAATTTAAAAGGCTCTCGCATTTGTGGCTGCTTGATCATCACAAATGCGGAAGCCTTTTAAATTTGCTGTAATTATTTTTTATCTTTTTTATTTTTTTTGAAGATACGTTTGAAGAAGCTCTGTTTCTTCTGTGGAGTCTCCAGTGGACCACGGATACCGCGGACGCCTACGATGTAAAGGCCGCTGACTTCTGCTTTGATTTCTTTCTTAACAGGAATCAGATCGAAAACTTTTTCATCGGCGATCAGTATGGAGATCTTGGGGCCTACTTTGGCTTTCACGATAGGAAGTTTGGACCGGCGCATGAGCTTCGGCGTCTGGTCGATCACCATCTGCGGAAGTCCGGAATTCTTCAGCGGAAGTCTCTTCTTATCAATGACCAGCATGGAAACGGTCTGTTTGGTAGCTTCAATCTGTGCCTGCTGTTCTTCCTGTTTCTTCTGAGCTTTCTTACCAAAGAAGTATAAAGCAATCAATACTCCGATCAAAATTACCAGAATGACAAGAAGGACGATCGTTACTGTACTCATATGTATCCTCCTGATATGTATAAAATAAAATATTGCCGAAACATATATTTGCGAAGTCTATTCTACCATTAATTAAGTAAAAAGGCAATTATTTTTATAGAAGCTTGCGGTTATTTATTATCATGGAAGTTTCCAGTTATTTCATGAAGTTTTCCCGGAGATTTCCTGTGAAACCAGTAGAAATTTTAAATAAAAGAAGGTATAATGTTACTACTCAAACCAGAGATATCGCGCTGCTGTTCATATCCGCAGGACGGCGAAATGTTAATTGAGAAATACAGAAACGGATATTTTGTCATGTACTATTACATCAGAAGCCTGCTGACAGTAGACGGACGGGGCTTTTATAATAAATAAGGAGTAAAAATGAACGAGGATAAGAAGATAAATTCGCAGGGCGGACTGCCGGATCCGGATGACAATACTCCGCTGCCTCTTTCGGAAGAGGAGGAGCAGGAAATTGCCCGTTGGAAGGAAAAACGGCGCAGGGCAGCGAAAAGACGGCGCATAAGATTGTTTTTTAATGTGCTCATCACGCTGATCGTGGTCATTGCTGTTTTTGCCGGAGGGATCCTGTATGCCATCGGGAAATTTCCGGATGTGTCCAAAGTGAATCTGTCCGGTGTCAGAAATGCCTGGGAAAAAATTACTTCCATGTTCTCTGACAGAGATGAAACGGAGGAAACACAGGATGATCCGGAGAAAGAGACCGGGGACGGAAAAGAAGAAAACAAAAAAACGGAATCCGTAAATCCCCTGTGGGATGAAGCGGAAACGGAAGATACTCATTATGCGGAAGCTACCCGGCTGAAGCTGGAAAAAGAACAGAAGGAGCGTCAGAAACGGAATAAAATCCTGAAAAAAGCAGAGATGCAGGCACAGCAGTACGATTATGATGCAGCGATCAAAACAATAAAGAGCTACGAAGGATATCAGCTGTATGACAATATGAATGCAGCCGTAAAAGAGTACAAAGAAACGAAGGCGAGCTGTGTTTCCTGGCCGATAGAAGAAGTGACACATGTTTTTTATCATACTCTTATCAAGGACACGGACAAGGCTTTTGACGGTGATTACAAATCCGGCGATTACAATCAGGTTATGACGACGATTGACGAATTTAACAGGATCACCCAGTCCATGTATGACAAAGGATATGTGATGGTCAGCATCTATGACCTGGCCACAGTAAAGAAAGACGGGACCATGAGTGCCGGCGAGATTCTTCTGCCGCCGGGTAAGATTCCATTTGTTCTTTCCCAGGATGACGTGTGCTATTATCACTATATGGAAGGTGATGGATTTGCCTCAAAGCTGATCGTGGATGAAGACGAAAAAATCCGCAATGAATATGTGGAAGATGACGGAAGTATTTCCGTGGGTGATTACGACATGATTCCCCTGATCGACCGTTTTGTGGAGGAACATCCGGACTTTTCCTACAGAGGCGCCAGGGGTATTGTTGCCCTCACAGGATACAATGGAATTCTGGGATACCGCACGGATATCAGCTATGAGGAACGCCCGGATGATCTGGACGATGTAAAAGTAAAATGGCTGGAAGAACATCCGGATTTTGACCTGGAAAAAGAACGTGCCGGTGCCAAAGAAGTGGCAGAAGCCATGAAAAAAGAAGGCTGGCTCTTTGCGAGCCATACATGGGGGCACCAGAATGTGGGAGAGATCAGCCTGGAACGTCTTCAGGCAGATACGAAGAAATTTAAGAAGAATGTAGATCCTCTGATAGGAGGAACTGATATTATTATTTTTGCTTTCGGTGCGGATTTGACGCAGATGGATGATTATTCCGGAGAAAAATTCGAATATCTTAAGAGTTCTGGTTATAATTATTATTGTAATGTAGATTCCAGCAAGTATTTTGTGCAGCTTCGGGACAGGTATTTCCGGATGGGCAGAAGAAATCTGGATGGCTACAGAATGTATTATAACCCGGAACTGGTAAAAGACCTGTTTGATGCATCAAAAGTCTTTGACAAGAGCAGGCCGACGCCGGTGCCGCCTATGCAGTAACGGATGTCCGAACTGCAGGAAGGTATATTCGAACTGCGGAAAGGTACATTTGCATTGCAGAAAAGTAGACCTGGCGGCGGGGAGCTGAAAGGAGAAATTGAATATTGAAAAAAGCAGCGTTTGTGCTGACAATGGCGCTTGGAATTTCTGTACTGACAGGATACAGGCTTCTGCCTATCGGAGAGGACAACCTTTTTGGAATGCAGAAGCAGAGCGACGATACGCCTGATGCCGGGGAAACAGCGGCAGCAGGTGCTGCACCAGATCTGGTGGAATATCCGCTGGATCAGATCACGCATGTGTTTTTTCATACATTAATTTATGACACGTCAAGAGTGTTTGACGGAGGCTGCAAGGAAGCAAATTATAATCAGGTGATGACAACAGTCAGTGAATTTCAGAAAATCATTCAGTCCATGTATGATAAAGGTTATGTAATGGTAAGTCCTCACGATATGGCGACCGTGAATGAAGACGGTACGATGAGTCCGGGCAGGATCATGCTGCCGCCGGGTAAAATTCCGTTTGTTCTTTCTCAGGATGATGTATGTTATTATCACTATATGGAGAACAGCGGATTTGCGGATAAACTGGTCCTTGATGAGGACGGCGGGGTAAAATGCCTGTATACGGAGGCAGACGGGAGTACGTCAGTGGGAAATTATGATCTGGTTCCTCTGATCGATGCTTTTGTGAAAGAGCATCCGGATTTTTCCTATCAGGGACGCAAAGGCGTTCTGGCAATGACCGGCTATGACGGTGTTCTCGGATATCGGACGGATACCGCGTACAAAACAGGAGAGAATCTTCAGGATGACCAGAAGAAATTTCTGGAGGAGCACCCGGATTTCGACTATGAGGAGGAGGTGCGGCAGGCAGCGGAAGTGGCAGATGCCCTGAAGGCGGAAGGCTGGGAATTCGCAAGTCATACCTGGGGGCACAGGAACGCTGCAAAATCCTCTTTGGAGGAACTGCAGGCAGACAATGAAAAATGGGAAGCCAGTGTGGTGCCCATTCTCGGCAGGACGGATATGATATTCTTTGCTTTTGGAGCGGATATCGGGGACTGGCAGGGGTATTCACCGGACAATTCCAAGTTTGCATATTACAGGAGCAGAGGTTATAATTATTATTGTAATGTAGATTCCAGCCGGTACTGGGTGCAGATCACAGACAGGTATTTCCGGCAGGGAAGAAGAAATCTGGACGGTTACCGCATGTATTATAATCCGGAAATGCTCAGTGACCTGTTTGATGTTTCAGAAGTGTGGGATGAGACAAGGCCTGTTCCGGTTCAGCCCATGAATTGATCCGAATAAAGAGATTTTGAAGGGAGTATATGTTATGAAGAGAAAAGCAGTTCTTGCGGTTTTGGCAATGTGTGTGGTTTTAACTGCCGGAGGATGCGGCAGCAGCACCAAAGATACAGATACATCAGCCAAAACAGAAACTTCAGAAAGTACAGAAGAAAAAGAGGCAGACAATGAGAAAAAAACAGATAATGAGAAAAAATCAGAAGCAACGCGTCTTGTTACAGTGAAAGATATTGATAAATATATCACTATCGGAGAGTACAAAGGAATCGCACTGAATAACACTGTTGAGGCAGTTACTGATGATCAGGTTGACCTTCAGATCGAGTATGAGCTGGAGGACAAGGCGGAGGAAGTAACGGACAAGAACGGAACTGTCCAGACAGGAGATCTGGTTACCATAGATTTTGTTGGACTTCTGGACGGCGAAGCTTTTGACGGCGGATCTGCTGCAAACTATGATCTTACAGTCGGTGAGGGCGGAATGATCGATGGATTTGAGGATGGAATCATCGGAATGAAAAAAGGTGAGACCAAAGAAGTTCCGCTGACTTTTCCTGAGGATTATTTTTCTGAGGATATGGCAGGCAAGGATGTTGTGTTCAAAATCACACTGCAGAACTTCCGCCGTGCGCCGGAACTGACAGATGAATGGGTAGCTGCTAATACAGATTATGCTACTATAAAAGAATATAAAGAGGGAATCAGGGCACAGCTTGAAAAAAATGCTGAGGAATCGGCAAAATACACGATGTACAGTGATGGATGGAATCAGGTACTGGAAAGTTCCGAGATCATCGAATTTCCGGAAGAGGAGATTGAGAACTGCATAGCCGAGTTCAAAAAACAGGTGAACAGTTATGCGCAGCAGGCGAATATGGAACTTGAGGAATTCATCGAATCTCAGGGATATACAGAAGAAAGTTTTGAGAATGAGTGCCGTCAGTATGCAGAATATAAGGTGAAACAGAATCTGATCGTACAGGGAATCATGGATGCGGAAGGAATCAGACTGGATGACAAAGAATGTCTTGCTATCCAGGATGAGCTGATCAGCAACTACGGCAAAGAAAGCCTGGCAGATCTGGTGGATGAGTACGGACAGGTGGCGGTAGACGAATCCATCGGACTTTTGAGAGTGGAGCAGTTCATTGCAGACAATGCGGTAATTACTGAACTGGCATCTGAAGGAGACCAGGTGGGTGCAAATGGAGATATTGAAGATACTTCTGTTGAAACAGAGGAAGAGGAAGGAGAAGAGGAATCATGATTATCAGAAATGGATTTGTTTTTCAGGAAGACGGAACTTTCCGGCAGAAAGATCTTTATGTGGAAAATCATAAGATCGCAGCCAGTGAGGATGCGGTGACAGACAGGACAGAGGTAGATGCCAGCGGACTGCTGGTAATCCCCGGCCTTGTGGATATCCACAGCCACGGTGCATTCGGGCATGATTTTTCTGATGCGGATACGGAAGGCCTGAAAACAATTCTGAAATATGAGAGAAGCTGTGGCATTACGTCTTATTGCCCTACATCCATGACTTTGCCGGGAGAGCAGCTTAAAGCAATATTTGCCACGGCAAAAGAAGCTGCAGGCACGGAAGGCGGAGCTGTCATCCGGGGAATCAACATGGAAGGGCCATTTCTGGATGTGAAGAAAAAGGGCGCTCATGTGGAAGAATTTATCAGAACACCGGATGCGGCGTTTTTCCGTGAACTGAATGAAGCGTCCGGAAATATGGTGAAACTTGTTACTCTGGCACCCAATACAGAGGGTGCGATGGAATTTATTGATGAGGTTCATAAAGAAGTCTGTATCTCTTTGGGACATACAGGAGCAGATTATGAAACTTCATCAGAGGCAATGAGAAGAGGAGCACATCATGTAACACATCTTTATAATGCCATGATGCCGCTGGCGCACAGAGATCCCGGGCTGATCGGAGCTGCCAGTGATGATCCTCAGTGTATGGTGGAAGTGATCAGCGACGGTCTTCATATTCACCCGGCTGTTGTGCGGGGAACATTCCGCATGTTTGGAAATGAGCGTGTGATCCTGATCAGCGATTCCATGATGGCAACCGGTATGGCCAATGGACAGTATGAGCTGGGCGGACAGGCTGTAACGGTGAAGGACAGAAAGGCGACTCTGGCAGACGGAACGATTGCCGGTTCTGCGACGAATCTATACGATTGCATGTGCAAAGCGATTTCCTTTGGCGTTCCTGTAAGCGATGCTGTTTTTGCTGCAACACGAAATCCTGCAAAGAGTATCGGAATTTATGACAGGGTAGGTTCTCTCAGTGTTGGAAAAGAAGCGGATATTCTTCTTGTTACACCGGAGATGGAACTGAAAAAAGTGCTCGGCTGACCGCTGCCATGACCGGAACGGAGACCAGGCTGAATTAAGCTGAAATTAAGCTGAAATAAAACGCTGAAATTCAGTGAAAAGAGCATTGTATTTCCATGGTAAATGATGTAAGATATAGGCAGGGAACAAAATAATACTATTTTAGTACGATTAATGGAGATACAGTATGGATAAAAAAGTATATCAGGAAAGGATGCGCCAGAAACAGCGGCAGCTTCGAATGAGAAGATATATGCGGCTTGTTACCTATGCGGCAGGGCTGGTTCTGGCAGTGATTTTTGTTGTGCGCGGAATCATTCTCCCTGTAGCCGGCAGGATCGGAGGCGGAAAGGGAAGCGGTGAGACCGTAGAAGTCCAGGCACAGACGGCGGAGGCAGATCCTAATGCTGCGGTACGCCAGCCGCTGAAAGGACAGGGGGATCTGTCAAAGACATCTGAACTCACTCCCGGCTGGCACGAGGATGAGAATGGCAGATGGTATCAGAATGCAGATCATACATATTATGCCGGAGGTTTTCAGGAGATTGACGGGATGATCTATTGTTTTGACGACAATGGATACATGCAGACCGGCTGGGTGACCAAAGGCGTGAAGGATTATTATTTCAATGATGACGGATCCTATAATTCCGGAATGAAACGTCCGATGCTGGCTCTGACGCTGGATGACGGTCCGGGACAGTATACAGATATGCTTCTTGACTGTCTGGAGGAGAATAACGCTCGTGCCACATTCTTCATGCTGGGACAGAATGTGGAAGTATATCCGGATACTGTGAAGAGAATGGCAGAGATTGGATGTGAAATCGGAAATCATTCTTATGACCATCTGGATATGGCAACGTTAAGCTGGGATGGGGTAGCAGAAGAGTATAATAAGACAGATAATGCACTGATCGAGGCCTGCGGACAGGCATCTACAGTAGCCCGTGCCCCTTACGGAAGCTGGAATCAGGATATTATTGATGCAGTAGGAAAACCATTCTTCATGTGGTCTCTGGATTCTCTGGACTGGTCATACAAAGATGAAGAACTGGATTATAATTCTGTCATGAATGGAGATCTGACGGATGGAACGATTATCCTCATGCATGATATTCATGAACCGACAGTGAAGGCTTTGCTGAGAATTATTCCGGAACTTACCGCACAGGGATACAAGTTTGTGACGGTCAGTGAACTGGCAGAGGCCAAGGGCGTGACTCTGCAGAATGCTTCTTATTCTGATTTCTGGGACAGTTCTCTGGCGGCAGGAGAAGTTGCAGGATATAATGGAGGAAGTGACGTGGACAGTATGTTGTCTGACGGAGAGGACTTTGGGGATGTACAGCTTAGCGACGGCACGGAAGCTTCTGACGGAGAATACAGCGACGGCATGGAAGGTACAGAAGACGAGAGTGCCTACAGTGACGGAGAATAAAACACGAAGGATAAAAATACGAAGGACTCTGGTTCCATGAGAGGGAATCACGAGTCCTTCTTTTTGTCGAAACAATGCCTGGGAAAAGAGAATTTGCTGTTTATGAAACGTGAAAATCTACTAAATATTAAGCCTTCTGATTGACGAAAACTGTGCATATTGGTATAATAAATAAAGCAAAATGCCTGAAAGTCAATCGACAATCAGGATAAATCAGGAGGGCATCGTAGTGGGCAGATGGTTTGAAGAAGCAGTTTTTTATCACATGTATCCTATTGGCATGACAGGAGCACCAAGAAGGAATGAGCAGTCAGAGGTGACTCATCGTTTTCCACAGCTGGAAGAATGGCTGCCGCATATTGCATCCCTTGGATGTACAGCGATTTATATTGGACCTTTATTTGAGTCTACTTCTCACGGATATGACACCAGGGATTACAGACTCGTAGACAGAAGACTTGGTGACAACGACGATTTTAAACATTTTACAAAAGCGGCACATGACCTTGGGATTAGGGTAGTGGTAGACGGTGTATTTAATCACACAGGACGTGAGTTTTTTGCATTTCAGGATATCCAGCGCAACAGGGAGCTATCTCCTTACTGCAGCTGGTACAAGGGATTGAATTTCGGGTGGAATTCACCGTATAATGACGGATTCGGATATGAGGCATGGAGGAACTGTTTTGAACTGGCTAATCTGAACCTATGGGAGCCGCAGGTACGTCAGTATCTTCTTGATGTGATCGGTTTCTGGATCGAAGAATTTGATATAGATGGTATTCGCCTTGACTGTGCGGATTGTCTTGAGTTTTCCTTCATGGAAGACATGCGCAGATTTACCAGTGAAAAAAAGGAAGATTTCTGGCTGATGGGTGAAGTCATTCATGGAGATTACAGCCGTTATATCAAGCCGCAGATGCTGGACAGTGTAACGAATTATGAACTTCATAAGGGACTTTATTCCGGTCATAATGATCATAATTATTTTGAAATCGCACATACGATTCGCAGGGAGTTTGACCAGAACGGCGGTATTTACAGAGGGATGAAGCTGTATTCTTTTGTGGATAATCATGATGTGGACAGGATCGCATCCAAGCTGAATACACCGGAGCACATTTATCCGGTATATACCCTGTTGTTTACGCTTCCGGGAATTCCGTCCATTTATTATGGATCTGAATGGGGAATCAAAGGACGCAAAGAAGGGGGAAATGATGATCCTCTTCGCCCGGCAGTTGATCTTCGGGAAGCACTTGAGGATGTTCCGGATCCGAAGCTTCTGGAATGGGTACAGACACTTGGCAGGATCCATAAAGAGCAGCCCGCCCTTGCGAACGGCAGCTATCAGGAACTCCTTTTGACCAACAGACAATATGCTTTTGCGAGAATACTGGATGACCAGGGCGTGGTTGTGGCAGTGAATAATGATGAAAAAGAAGCGGAACTTCATATCCGGGTACCGGTTCATGGCAGGACATATACCAGCCTGATTGATGACAGTGAACCGGAGATATCCAATGGAATGATTCATATGATACTGCAGCCGAATGAAAGCAGAATAATTTCGTTTTAACAGAAGCCAGAATAATTTCGTTTAACAGAAGCAGGAATGTAATAAAAAGGTAACTGTTCAGCAGACGGTATAGCAGAGATACTGAACAGATATTAAAAAGGTATATCAGGGAGGTAGGAAATAATGGAAAAAAAACTGGAATTTACAGAGTTGGATCAATATCTGTTTGGTCAGGGTACGCATTATGACGTGTACAAAAAACTGGGTGCACATCCGACGACAGTAGATCGCAAAAGAGGCGTTTATTTTGCGGTCTGGGCACCGAATGCCCGGTCTGTTTCCGTAATCGGAGATTTTAATGGATGGGACAATAATGCAAATCCTATGCAGAAGGCCGGTCCGATCGGAGTGTTTGAAACGTTTATTCCGAAGGTAAAAGCAGGGGATCTGTACAAATTTCACATTGTGGGAATGCATGGTGAAGAATTGTATAAATGCGATCCCTATGGCAACTGGGCAGAAGTACGTCCGGGAACAGCATCCAGAGTTGCCGATATTTCCAAATATAAATGGAATGACAGTGACTGGATGAGAGCACGGAAGACATTTGATGAAAGTGTATCACCAATGTCTATTTATGAAGTACATCCCGGTTCCTGGAAAAAACATCCTTCCACAGATGAAGATCCCGCAGGCTTTTATAATTACCGTGAATTTGCCCATGAGCTTGCAAAATACGTGAAAGATATGGGCTATACACATGTGGAACTGATGGGTATTGCCGAACATCCATTTGACGGTTCCTGGGGTTATCAGGTGACCGGTTATTATGCACCGACTGCACGTTACGGAAGCCCGGAAGATTTTAAATACATGGTAGATTATCTTCATAAGAATAAAATCGGTGTTATTCTGGACTGGGTTCCGGCACATTTCCCGAAGGATGCCCAGGGTCTTGCCAACTTTGACGGAACAGCAGTTTATGAGCATGCAGATCCGAGACAGGGTGAACATCCGGACTGGGGTACTAAGATTTTCAATTACGGCAGAAATGAAGTAAAGAATTTCCTGATTGCCAATGCTCTTTTCTGGGTTGAGGAGTGCCATGTGGACGGTCTTCGTGTAGATGCGGTTGCTTCCATGCTGTATCTTGATTATGGCAAACAGGACGGCCAGTGGGTGGCAAACCAGTATGGTGACAATAAGAATCTGGAAGCAATTGAACTTTTCCGCCATCTGAACTCCATGATCAAGAAGAGAAATCCGGGCGTTGTTATGATTGCGGAAGAATCCACAGCATGGCCGATGGTAACCGGTGCTCCGGAGGATGGAGGACTTGGATTTTCCCTGAAATGGAATATGGGCTGGATGAATGACTTCCTGGAATATATGAAGCTGGACCCATATTTCCGTAAATATAATCATAATAAGATGACATTTGCCATGATGTATGCATACAGTGAGCATTATATCCTTGTGATCTCTCATGATGAGGTTGTACATCTGAAATGTTCTATGGTGAACAAAATGCCGGGATATCCGGATGATAAATTTAAAAATCTGAAAGCAGCATATGCATTCATGTTCTGCCATCCGGGCAAGAAGCTTCTGTTTATGGGACAGGAGTTTGCCCAGCTTCGTGAGTGGAGTGAGGAGAGAGAGCTGGACTGGTATCTGCTGGAAGAAGAACCCCATAAGGATATACAGAAGTTTGTCAGAGGTCTCCTTCATCTGTATAAAAAATATCCTGCACTTCATGCAGTGGATAATACACCGGAAGGTTTTGAGTGGATCAATGCGGATGACGGTGACAGAAGTATTTTCAGCTTCGTGCGTAAATCGCCGACCAAGAGAAATAATATACTGGTGGTATGTAACTTTACGCCGGTAGATCGTCTGGATTATCGTGTCGGTGTTCCGAAGAAGAAACAATATAAACTGATCATGAATGAACAGGGTATGCTGGATAAGCCTGTGGTATACAAGGCAGAGAAGAAGGAAAGTGATAATCAGGATTATTCAGTTGCTTATCCTCTGGCAGCATATGGAGTAGGCATTTTCCTGTATTAAATTTGTGTATTGTGCCCTAAAATAGAATGGTAATTTTATGGTAAATAGATAAAAAAATAAGGAATTCATTTTTAAACTTTGAATAAGAAACCAATTGCATTTTAAAGAGAGTTGCGTTATAATGCCGGTGAAACAGGATAAAGCGAAGCGGATTGCTAATATCCGATTGTTTTGGTTTGTTTAGAAAAAGTTTGAAAGGGGAATAATTATGAAAGTATCTAATATTAAAAATGTTGATAAGTTTTTTGAAGTAGTTGACAGCTGTGGAGGCAAAGTAGAACTGGTAACAGGTGAAGGCGACAGACTGAACCTGAAGTCTAAACTTTCCCAGTATGTATCTCTGGCTAATATTTTCTCAGGCGGAGAGATTCCGGAACTGGAAATCGTAGCATACGAAAAAGAAGACATCGATAAACTGATGAACTTCATGATTAACGGCTGATTATTTATTTACCGTACACAGATGATGCTCCGAAATCCGGGAGGGTGATCTGTGGAAGATGAAGCACATAAGAGGATGTCGGGGATGTGGCTGATTTGTGTGAAGCAAATGTCATATCCCCGTTCTATCTGCTTTATAAAAGAGAAGATAACCAGGGGGTATTTTGTACTTCCTGGTCAAATTGCGTTTGAAAGGAGTAATTAAAAATGGCGAAAATTGACATTATCTCCGGTTTTCTGGGAGCCGGCAAAACTACACTGATCAGGAAACTTCTCAAAGAAGCATTTCAGGACGAACAGGTAGTGCTTATTGAAAATGAATTTGGTGAGATCGGTATTGACGGCGGTTTTCTGAAAGAAGCCGGTATTGAAATCCGTGAAATGAATTCCGGATGTATCTGCTGTTCTCTGGTAGGTGATTTTGGTGCGTCTTTGAAAGAAGTTATTGCGAAATATAACCCGGACAGAATACTGATCGAGCCGTCCGGTGTAGGAAAATTATCAGATGTTATCAAAGCCGTTCAGGGTGTACAGGAAGAAACAGGACTTGTACTGAACAGTTACACGACCGTTGTAGACGCCAAGAAATGCAAAATGTACATGCGCAATTTTGGAGAATTCTTCAATAACCAGGTAGAGTATGCCGGTGCGATTATTATGAGCCGTACAGATATTGTTGATGAGAAAAAGGCGATGGAGTCCATGGAACTTCTCCGTGGAATCAATGCCAAAGCTGCGATCATTACGACTCCGATTGAGAAGCTGGACGGCAAAAAGCTTCTGGAAGTGATGGAGCATCCGGTTTCTCTGGAATCACAGATGATGGAAGAAGAGGAAGTATGCCCGGAATGCGGCCATGTACATGCCCATGGGGAAGACCATCATCACGATCACAACGAATGCGGTCATGACCATGACCATCATCACGATCACAACGAATGCTGCCATGACCACCACCATCACGATCACGACCATGATGAGTGCGGCTGCAGCCATGATTACCATCATCACCACCACGCAGACGAAGTATTTACAAGCTGGGGCCGTGAGACTGTGAAGAAATATATCAGAGAAGGACTTGAGGAAATTCTTGAAAAGCTGTCCGAGAGTCAGGATTACGGAACGATCCTCCGTGCCAAGGGAATGCTTCCGGCGGAGGACGGAACCTGGATCTATTTTGATATGGTTCCGGAAGAAACAGAAATCCGTGAAGGCGCTCCGGAATATACCGGACGTCTCTGCGTGATCGGTTCCAAACTGAAAGAAGATAAGCTGGCAGAATTATTTGGATTATAAGACGGGAGGGAATGAACGAATGGACGAAGAAATCCGGGTTCCCATATATTTGATCACAGGATTTCTGGAGAGCGGCAAGACTACTTTCCTGAACTTTACCCTGCAGCAGGATTATTTTTATATCGAGGGCAAAACACTGCTGATCCTGTGTGAAGAGGGTGAAGAAGAATATGATATGGAAGCTCTGAAACTTGCAAACACAGTTGTGGAGGTCATAGAAAAAGAAGAAGACCTGACAACGGAGCGTCTGGCTGCCATGGACATTATTCATCAGCCGGAACGTGTCATTGTGGAATATAACGGCATGTGGCTTGCAAGTAAATTTGAGCAGATGAAAAAGCCGGAAGGCTGGGGCATTGAGCAGGAAATCACCTGTGTGGATGCAAGTACTTTCCAGATGTATATGAACAATATGAAGTCCCTTTTTATGGACATGGCGCGCAATTCGGATATGGTTGTTTTTAACCGCTGCAGACAGGGCGATCCGCTTGCTTCCTACCGCAGAAGCATCAAAGTAGCCAACCAGAGGGCAGAGGTCATTTTTGAAGATGAAGAAGGGGAAATTGATGATATTTTCCAGGATGAAATGCCTTTTGATATCAATGCGCCGGTGATTGAGATCCTGCCGGAAGATTACGGTATCTGGTTTGTGGATGCCATGGATCACCCGGAAACGTATGTGGGAAAAACAGTCCGGTTTAAGGGACGGGCACTGAAGCCGAGAGGCATGGGGAGTAAGTTCTTTATTCCGGGACGTACAGCTATGACCTGCTGCGCAGATGATACCACATTCCTGGGATATGTGTGCAAAAGTGCGTACACGCCGAAATTAAGAGAAGGACAGTGGGTGGAAGTTACCGCAAAAATTGCCTTTGAAAACCGTATGGAATATCAGGGGGAAGGCATCGTTCTTTATGCGGAAGATGTAAAACCCTGTGATGCCCTGGCGGAAGAGATGGTATACTTTAATTAAAGTAAGACGGCTTCCTTTCAGTATTCAGTAATTCTATATTTTTTAAAACACGAAGAATTATACAACACGGGGAAAATATTATGTTTTTAATTGTTGGTTTGGGAAATCCGGGAAGACAATACGAAGGAACGCGCCACAACATGGGATTTGATACTTTGGATTATCTTATTGAAAAGCATCAGATCCCTCAGGGCGGTGTGAAATTCAACGCCATGTATGGCAAAGGAATCATCGGTGGAGAAAAAGTCACTCTTATGAAGCCGTTGTCCTTTATGAACCTCAGCGGAGGTCCTGTAAGGGAGATGGTAAATTATTTTAAAATTGACCCGGAGACGGAAATGATCGTGATCTACGATGATATTGACCTGGAACCGGGCCAGCTTCGTATCCGTAAGCAGGGAAGCGCCGGCGGACACAACGGAATCAAGGATATTATACGCCAGCTGGGCACGCAGAAATTTCTGCGTGTCAAAGTCGGCGTAGGAGCGAAACCAAAGGGTTGGGATCTTGCTGATCATGTACTCGGCAGATTTTCCAGTGATGACCGCCGCCTTGCGGATGAAGCCATCGGAAAAGCCGGTGATGCAGTGGAGATGATTCTTTCCCGGGGTGCGGATGCAGCTATGAATGAATATAACAGGAAGGTGCAGGAAAAAGAAAATCTATGAAAGCCTTTTTGCAGCCTCTGCAGAATTTTGCAGAAATGGAAGACATATGGAAGAAGAGCAAAGAAAACAGAGGAATACTTGAACTGACCGGATGTATTGAGTCCCAGAAAGCACATTTGATCTATGGGCTTTCCGGGCTCTTTCCTTCCAGGCTGGTTTTGGCCGAAGATGAGCGGCGGGCGAAAGAAATCTATGAAGATTACCGGTTTTATGACAAAAATGTATATTACTATCCTGCAAAAGATCTGCTGTTTTTCCAGGCGGATATTCACGGAAATCTGCTGGTCCGTCAGAGGATGCAGGTGATCCGTGCCCTTCTGGAGCAGAAGGAAGTCACAGTGGTCACAAGCGTGGACGGATGTATGGATTATCTTATGCCTCTTTCACAAATTCGGGAAAGCCTTATTTATTACCGCAATGACAGCGAAGTGGATCTGGAAGAATTGAAAACTTCTCTGGTACAGCTGGGCTACGAACGGGTGGGGCAGGTAGAAATGCCGGGACAGTTTTCTGTGAGAGGCGGAATTATTGATATTTATCCACTGACGGAAGAAAATCCACTGCGAATAGAGCTCTGGGGGGATGAGATTGATTCTATCCGGAGCTTTGATGCCCAGAGTCAGCGTTCCCTGGAAAACCTGGAGGAAATTACGATTTATCCTGCCACAGAACACGTAAGTGAAAAGGGAATGGTAACCTTTCTGGACTATTTTCCGCGTGAAAGCAGTCTGGTTTTTCTGGATGAACCCAATCGTCTTTCTGCAAATGCGGAGGCTGTGGAAGAAGAATTTCAGCAGAGCCGCAGGAACAGGGAAGAAAAGGGCATGCAGAATCTGCCGGATCAGTGGCTCTGCGGATGGGTAGATCTCTGCAGGGAACTGAACAGGAGAAACTGTATTTCCGTCAGTGCCCTGGAGCCCAGGAAAGATAACTGGAAGGTTACGGGAAAATTCAATCTTACGGTAAAATCCATCAGTTCTTATAATGGAAGCTTTGAGCTTCTGGTAAAAGATCTTCATAAATATAAAAAACAGAATTATCAGATCGCTCTGCTTTCCGGATCAAGGACAAGGGCGGAACGTCTGGCCAGAGACCTGCAGGAAGAAGGGTTGAATGCCTTTTACGGACAGGATCCGGAACGGGTGATACAGCCTGGAGAGATCATGGTGGTTTATGGTCATGCCAAAAAAGGATTCGAGTATCCGCTTGTAAAATTTGCAGTGATCACGGAGACAGATATTTTTGGCCAGGAACAGAAGCCTAAGAAGAAAAAGAAAAACTACAGTGGACAGAGAATCCAGGATTTTGCGGAGCTTTCCATTGGAGATTATGTGGTACATGAAAAACACGGTCTGGGAATCTACAAAGGTATCGAAAAAGTGGAAGTCGATAAGATCGTGAAGGATTATATCAAGATCGAGTACCGGGACAACAGTAATCTTTATATTCTTGCAACGCAGCTGGATTCTTTGCAGAAATATTCCGGAAGCAGTGAAACAGCCAGAACTCCCAGACTGAACAAGCTGGGCGGTCAGGAATGGAATAAAACGAAAAAACGTGTAAAAAGTGCGGTCCAGAACATAGCAAAAGAACTGGTGGAGCTTTATGCGGTCCGTCAGGAAAAGGACGGCTATGTCTGCGGACCGGATACAGTCTGGCAGCGGGAGTTTGAGGAAATGTTCCCTTATGAGGAAACGGAGGATCAGCTTGCTGCCATAGAAGATACCAAACGCGATATGGAAAGCACAAAGATCATGGACCGTCTGGTGTGCGGAGATGTGGGCTATGGCAAGACGGAGGTTGCCCTGAGGGCGGCGTTTAAGGAAGTACAGGAAAGCAGGCAGGTGGTCTACCTGGTGCCCACAACGATTCTTGCACAGCAGCATTATAATACGTTTGTTCAGAGAATGAAGGAATTTCCGGTAAGAGTAGATCTGCTCTGCCGTTTCCGTACGCCAGCCCAGCAGAAAAAAACGCTGGAGGATCTGCGCAAGGGAATGGTGGATGTGGTTATCGGAACACACCGGGTGCTTTCCAAAGATGTTCAGTTTAAGAATCTGGGACTTCTGATCATTGATGAAGAACAGCGATTCGGTGTTGCGCACAAAGAGAAGATCAAGCAGCTGAAAAAGGATGTGGATGTGCTGACTTTGACAGCAACGCCTATCCCAAGAACTCTTCATATGAGCATGATCGGAATCCGTGACATGAGTGTGCTGGAAGAACCGCCTATGGACCGTGTTCCTATTCAGACGTATGTCATGGAGTATGATGAGGAGACAGTCCGTGAAGCGATCAACCGGGAGCTTCGCAGGGGCGGTCAGGTCTATTATGTATATAACCGGGTTACGGATATTGCAGATGTGGCTCTTAAAATTTCCGGACTGGTGCCGGATGCCAGGGTGGATTTTGCTCATGGGCAGATGAGTGAGCGGGAACTGGAAAATGTCATGTATGGTTTTATTAACGGGGATATCGATGTGCTTGTCTCCACGACGATCATAGAGACCGGTCTGGATATTTCCAATGTAAATACCATGATCATTCATGATTCAGACCGGTACGGACTTTCCCAGCTTTATCAGCTTCGCGGGCGCATCGGACGTTCTAACAGAACGGCTTATGCGTTTCTCATGTATAAGAAAAACAAGATGCTGAAGGAGACCGCGGAAAAAAGACTTTCCGCTATCCGGGAATTTACGGATCTCGGAAGCGGATTTAAAATTGCCATGCGAGACCTGGAGCTTCGCGGTGCGGGAAATCTTCTTGGCGCGGAGCAGCACGGGCATATGAATGCGGTTGGATATGATCTTTACTGCAAGATGCTGAATGAGGCGGTGAAGGAAGCAAAGGGTATCCGCACAATGGAAGACTTTGAGACGACGATCGATCTGAATATGGATGCGTTTATTCCGGATTCTTATATCAGCAATGAATTTCAGAAGCTGGATGTGTATAAGAGAATTGCTGTGATTGAAACGCAGCAGGACTATGACGATATGCTGGAAGAGCTTCTGGATCGTTTTGGGGAGCTGCCGAAAGCAGTAATGAATCTGCTTGCTATTGCAAAACTGAAGGCGCAGGCACACCGTGCATATGTGACAGAAATCAAACAGACCGGGCGTGATATCCGGATCACTCTTTATGAAAAAGCGCAGCTGAACCCTGCCGGATTTCCTCTTCTTGTACAGAAACACAGAAGAGGTCTGCAGTTTAAAATGGATCAGGAGCCGAAATTTATTCTCACACCGGAGGGCAATGTAATGAATGCGCTGATGGAATTTACCGGAGAACTGGAAGAACTGGTAGAGGAATAAGAAAGTATAGATTATGAAAGTTATGTGAAAAATTGCGGTTTTTCAGGAATTTCCTTGCTCTTGAGAGAAAAAAAGATTATACTCATAATAATGATGATTTATTTATGGAGGAAAAAATGAAAAAGTTAGCAAAGAGAACAGCCGCAGCAGCGCTGGCAGGAGTTCTGGCAGCAGGAATGCTTGCAGGCTGCGGTGAAGAAAAGAAATTAGACGGAACCAAAACCGTAGCAACTGTAGATGGAACTGAAATTCCGCTGGGTGTTGTAAGTCTTATGGCTCGTCAGCAGCAGGCTTATACGGAAGCGATGTACGCCAATTTTGGTATGGCTACAGGCAATATCTGGGATACAGAAGCAGATTCCGAGACAGGTGAGACTTATGGTGATCAGGCTGTCAGCAATTCCCTGGAGCAGGTAGAGCTGATGTACATTATGAAGACCAAAGCAGCAGATTATGGTGTGGAAGTGACAGAAGAAGACCAGAAGGCCATTGAAGAAGCTGCAGCTCAGTTCATGGAAGATAACAGCGAAGAAGTAATTGCAGAACTGGCGGTTACTGAGGATCATGTGAAGACATTCCTGGAGCTAGAGACTTATCAGACGAGAATGTATGATCCGATCGTTGCAGATGCAGATACGGAAGTTTCTGATGAGGAAGCACAGAAATCCAGCTTTACATATGTGCGTGTTTCTACCAGCAGTACAGATGATGAGGAAGAGCTGACAGAGGAAGAACTGGCTGAGAAGAAAGATCTTGCGCAGCAGGTTCTGGATGCGGTGAAGGAAGATCCGGAAGCTGATATGAGTGAAACAGCAAAATCCGTTGACGAAAGTCTTTCCGCATTGTCAGGCACTTTTACGACGAATGTAAGTGAAGATGAGGAAGAGGAAGAGTCTTCTTCAGGATACCCGGATGAAGTTCTGGAAGCACTTCGCGGACTGAAAGACGGCGAGGTATATGATGAAGTCATCGAGACCGCAGAGAACGGATATTATGTAGTCAGACTGGATAAAGTGTTCGATGAGGATGCTACTGAGACAGAGAGAGAATCCATCATTTCCCAGAAAGAGCAGGACTTCTACACAGAAACAACCGACCAGTGGCTTGCGGATGCGGAGATTACAGTTGAAGAAAAGGTTCTGAAGACTCTGAAGATCACAGACAGCCACAGCTTCACATATGCTGCAGAAGAAGTGTCTGAAGACGAAGTACAGACTGAAGAAGAAATAGACGCAGAAGCAGCAGAGGAGAACGCAGAGGATGCGGAAGTGATCGACGAAGACGTGGACGATGCGGATCTGGCTGAGACAGAAGACACAGAGGAAGAAGTGGAAGCGGAAGAAGTTGACGCAGAGGAAGAGGATGCGGATGATATGGAAGCAGAAGTAACTCCGACCGAGAAGGCTGAGCCAACAGCAACCACCGCACCGACACCGACGGAGAAAGCTGATAAATAAACAGAATAAAGAGACAGCCTGTCAGGCTGTATGAGCTTAAAAGCGGTTATACTTTTCTAAGAAGTATAGCCGCTTTTTTGTCGGTATGCCAGCGGCACACTTTCCGGGTTTGGCAAAGCAGATTGCGTTTGTCGAAAACTTAGCATTTACAAACGAAATCTCACCTGATATAATTTTTATAAAGCAAATTTTCTTTTTTCCCTGAGTTCGAAGTGTCTCTTCGGATATCGTATAAAATCTCATCGCATGCAGAGCAATTTCTCTGTTTCTTTTAGAAAATTCTTGCTTTATTCCCATCATTCAGCAGGAGTTTTCTTAATGAAACCTCCTGTCATTTAATATTCGATATAAAAAAGGAGGAATGTAATTGGATTATACGACAAAGGAATCTGAAGTATTTCAGTGGCATCCGGCATTTTATGCAGGTCTTCAGATTGAACTGGCGGATGACAGCGATAACCTGATCTTTGAGAATGAACATCAGCTTGGAACGAAGCCAATGGAAATAGATGTTCTGATTGTAAAGAAGGAAAAAGACCTTCCGGTTAAGAAGAATATCGGACGTATTTTCAGGATGCACAACATTATAGAATATAAAAGTCCCTCGGATCATCTGAGCATTGATGACTTTTATAAAGTTTATGGTTATGCATGTTTTTATAAATCCGATACCGGTATAGCAGATGAGGTTCCTGTAAATGAAATTACCATCACTTTTGTAACAGAAAAATATCCGGTCAAGCTATTTCATCATTTACAAAAGGAACGGGGGTTTCTGATTGAAAAGCCTTGGGACGGAATTTATTACATAAAAGGAGATTATATCCCTATTCAGATTCTGGTAACCAGACAGCTTTCTCAAAAAGAAAATTTATGGCTCAGAAGCCTGACCAATCGTTTGGAGGATCCGGCAGGCGCGGAACATCTGATAGAAGAATATGGAAAACATAAAAACAATCATCTGTATGCATCTGTCATGAATATCATTGTTCGTGCAAACAGAAAGACTTTTGAAGGAGTGAATGTTATGTGTGACGCGTTGAAAGAAATAGTGATGGAAAGTATGAAAGAAGAATTGGACGCAGCGGTACAGACAGCAAAGCAGACAGCGATGCAGGAAGGAATGCAAGCAGGAATGCAAGCAGGAATGCAGGAGGCTCTGATCGGATCTATCCTGGATTTTCTTGCGGATCTTGGTGAAGTTCCGGAGGATATCCAGAATACCCTCCGGAATGAAAAAGACATAGCCCTGCTCAAAAAATATAATAAAAAAGCAGCATCCGTAAAGTCCATAGCAGAATTCAGAGACTGCTTATAAAACTGTCAGACCTGGAGAATACAGGGTAAGATTCTGTATTCTCCGGGCTTTTTGTTATTTGCACATATTGAAGAAATCGGATATTTTAATACTCTTCTGTTTCAGCTGCTGCAGTTCCTTCTGATCCCATTCTCACATGGATTCCATTTACCTCCACATTATCTTCCATGGGAATCACAAGGCAGCGGCGGCCGTCGATGTTCCGGGTTTCTACAAGGTCGGCACGTTCCGGGTTTACGTGGATGACCACGTCCGGTGTCTTGATCTCCACGCGGCGGGTATTGGTAATATTGGCAGCCATCAGGGATGATTTTTCTCCGGCAGCCATTTCATACTGTTCATCGAAGGATTCCAGCTTCTTTTCTTCTACACCGCAGTCTTCAAACAGACGCTTCACCTCAGATTTGGTGAGCACCACAGGATCGGGAAGCTCTTTCTGGGCTTCTACCAGTTCAGTCAGTTTCCCGTGGATATTCATGACCGTATCGTAAGCACAGTCATCGCCCAGAGTCTCTTCCACCAGAGCATTAAAAGAATCCCTCTGCCCGCCTGCAGACAGAGGTGTCGTACAGCCGAGGATTTCATCTACAAAAGTACTGCGCAGCTGTTCTGCATTTTTTGTATAATAAAGAACGCCGTGAATATCCGTGCTTCTGTCGTTAAACACAGGGAACAAAAATCCCAGATCCGGCATTTCCACGATCCAGTCACGGATCCGGTCTTCAATATTGTTCGTTTCCGCATTGTAGCAGAGACCGGCTTTTGTCAGATTTACAGGGCAGATACTGCACAGGATGTGGTCATAAATCTCATCGGAAGCATCAAACATTTCCTGTCCGTCAGATGCTTTGCCCGGAATATCATAAACTGCATGGATGAGAATAATATAATAATTTTCTGCGTAATCGTAATTTTCGATGACTTTATCAAAAAAGGCTTCCGTCAGGGCATCATCCTGGAGTTTGCTTTCGCGCAGCTTCATGAGGAAATGCTGATTGCCTCCTTCACTCTCCTGCTCCAGAGGAAATTCCATATTGATCAGATTTTTACCGAGAGTACCGGAAAGCGTCTTCCGGAAAATCTCGAAATATTTGAACATTTCTTCTTCACTCAGAGATAGAAAAGCTTCTTTTACTTCTGTTTTTTTATTTTTTTCGCCGTCTACATAACAGCCGCGTATGCGGGTGATGGCGCAGTTGGCAGGGGTGAACTGCTTTTTGATCTCGGATATTTCTTTTTTATTCATACTGTATTTCACCTCATATGTAAAATTCGGGTAACTGATCTGTTCAGAAGCCATTATCTGTGAAGGTACTGAACAGATACAAATTCGGATTGCTTCTGACTATTATAAATCAGAATGCAGGACGTAGCAAGTTTTCATTGCAGTTGTTTCCCGAAAACCCTGACAGAAAGTTACTGTTAGCTCCGTTCACAGTAACACAGAAACTTTACAATTACACAGAAAATTTAACCCGGATTTAGCAGAACTGCGGGAGAAGATTTGATGATGCACTGATAATATAATCCCTGTCAAAACGAAATTCCGAATCAAAGCGAAAGCAAAAAGAAAAAGCGAAAGCGAAAAGAAGGAGAAAAGAGTTTATGAATGCAAAAAAAATCAGCGCATTACTACTGGCAGCAGCTATGATGGTTCCTGCTGCATCACAGAATGTTATGGCAGCAGAAGAGACTGCCGCACCGAAGTATATCTTCCTTTTTATCGGTGACGGAATGAGCTATCCTCAGATCCAGACCACAAATTATTATCTGAGCGCAGTGGAAGATGACGGCGATGAAATCCTTACAAGCCAGAGCAATCTGAATATGATGAGCCTTCCCGTTGCAGGTTCCGCTCAGACTTACGACAGCACTTCATTCTGCCCGGATTCCGCTTCTACAGCAACTTCTATTGCAACAGGACATAAGACATACAGTGGAACGATCAACATGGACGAGAAGATGGAAACTCCGTACGAAACAATTGCAGAAAAGCTGAAAGCTCAGCTGGGCTACAAGATCGGTGTTCTCTCTTCCGTTAATCTGAACCACGCAACACCGGCTGCTTTTTATGCACATCAGGCTTCCAGAAACAGCTATTACGAAATCGGCCAGGAAATGATCGACAGCGGATTTGATTATTTTGCAGGCGGCGGACTGAAAAAAACCACAGGTGACGAAGGCGATAAAACAGATCTGTACCAGCTGGCAGAAGAAGCAGGCTATAAGGTTATCAAAACTCAGGCAGAGGCGGAAGCTCTTACCGCAGAAGACGGAAAGGCAATCGTTATCGATGAAACACTTGCAGACAGTGATGCCATGAGCTACGCAATGGATCTGGAAGAAGGTGAATGGGGCCTTGCAGATTATGTGGAAAAAGGAATCGAAGTACTGAATAACGATACCGGATTTTTCATGATGGTAGAAGGCGGAAAAATTGACTGGGCCTGCCATGCAAACGATGCGGCAGCAACGATCACTGATACACTTGCACTTGACGATGCGGTAGGCAAAGCAATTGAGTTTTATAACGAGCATCCGGATGAAACCCTGATCCTTGTGACCGGTGACCATGAGACCGGCGGTCTGACAATCGGTTTTGCAGGTACAGACTATGATACCTTCCTCACCAACATCAGCAATCAGAAAATTTCCTATGCAAAATTCGATTCTGACTATGTAGCAGGATATAAAGAAAATAAGACGGATTTTGACACAGTAATGGCTGATATTACGGAACTGTTCGGACTTCAGGCACCTGAAGAAGAGACAGAGACTGCAAAACAGGCAGACAGTCAGGATCTGCATCCGGAATCTGAGGAGACAGGCTCTCTTGTGATGACCGATTATGAATACAGCAAATTAAAGGCAGCCTATGATGAGACCATGTCCCGTACCGGCGAGGAAGAAGAGTTCGGTCAGGAAGAATACCTTCTGTACGGAAGCTATGAACCACTGACAGTAACTATCACTCATATTCTCAACAATAAATCCGGTATCAGTTTCTCTTCCTATGCGCATACAGGACTTCCTGTAGAAGTACTTGCAATGGGCGCAGGCCAGAACGAATTTGAAGGTTATTATGATAACACAGACATCTACAACAAACTGGCAGCTCTTACAGGAGTAGAATAAGACATGTTGAACAGACTGAAAAAGAATTCTGTTTCTTTACTGGCAATCCTGTTAATCCTCATCCTCATGGCCCTTCCTACGGGCTATGAGGATGCTGCCATTTATAAAGGAACGGATAAAGTAAAAGCAAAAGTGCTTTCTACAGATGAGAGTACGGTGAGAAGCTCCGGGTTGATCCGCTCAGGAGAACAGTATTGCCGGCTTGAGATCCTGGGAGGCAGGTTTAAAGGACAGCAGGCAAAGGGGGTCAATATGCTCAGCGGTTCTCTGGAATCCGACAAAATGTACCAGGCGGGAGACGTGGCGCTGGTAGTGATCAGCTATTCGGGGGATGAGATATTGTCCATTATCATGTCAGATCATTACAGGCTGGATAAAGAACTGATCCTGGCGCTGATGTTTGTGGCACTGCTGATCTGCTTCGCGGGGAAAAAAGGCTTTCGTGCGGTGTATTCTTTTGTGATCACGATACTTACAATCTGGAAGATCCTGGTTCCCGCGTATCTGAGAGGGGTGAACCCTATCTGGTGCGGAATCCTGATCACAGTGTTTTTGACGGTGCTGATTATTTTTCTGGTATACGGATTTGACAAAAAGACGATCGCGGCCAGCAGCGGTGCCCTTCTGGGAGTGATCGTGACCTGCCTGATCGGGTGCATTTTTACTGATGCATTCAAAATCCACGGCGCTGTTATGTCTTATTCGGAAAGCCTTCTGTACTCCGGCTATCAGGATCTGAATCTGACCAGGATCTTTATGAGCGGTATTTTTATCGGGGCATCCGGCGCGATGATGGATCTTTCTGTAGATATCACTTCTGCGGTGAATGAGGTGATTCAGAAAAAGCCGGGGATCGGCTGGAAGGAAGCCGCACATTCCGGTATGAATGTGGGGCGGGCTGCCATGGGAACGATGACGACCACCCTGTTGCTGGCGTATTCAGGAGGGTATATCGCGCTGCTTATGACGTTTATGGCCCAGGGAACCCCCATTGAGAATATTTTGAATTACAAATATGTATCTGCGGAAATCCTGGATACGATCGTGGGAAGCTTCGGTCTGGTGACGGTGGCTCCGTTTACAGCTCTGACAAGCGGAGTTCTTCTGACGGGAAAAAAGGGAGGCTTGGAACATAAAAGGATAGTAAAGACGCAGAAAAAGCTCTCCGGCAAGACGGCACAGCCATAGAATATGGCGTGCTGTACCTGCTGTGAGAGCTTTTCCTGCATAAAAGGTTATAAAAGGTTTAAAAGGAAAGTGACGTAATTATATTTTGGAATAACCGAAGCCGTTGACGATTGCGTCCAGCTTCTGCTTATTCCTGCACAAAGGGCAGTCATGTACGCGGTAGGTGCCGTAATCCGGGATATCCTTCTGCTGGAAGATGGAGTGTACCGGCAGCTGGGCAACTTTATCGACTGCGCTGAAAATTGCTGCAATTGCGCGTATCTTTCCGCCATAATACAAAATACTCTCCACGGCGCGGGACAGAGTCTCGCCTGTGGTGACGGAACCATTGAGAATCAGGATATTCTTACCGTCGATCATCATCTGGACATTGTCACGGAAAATCATCTGTCCCACATTGTTATATTCCGGTGAAGTAATGTAGATGGTCTGGTGGGTATTCATGGAAAGAACACCGGCCTTCGTCAGCTCTTCTGCCAGGTAGGCACCGACTACTTCCAGTCCGTCCATACAGACAATGGTATCAATGGGAACACTTGCTTCGTAATTGCGGGAAAGAGTCTGTGCGATCCTTCTCGCTTCAGAACAGCGGGACTTCATGGTGGTGATATCCAGATAGTGCGTAATATGCGACTGGGGTGTGGCAAAATGTCCCGGGAAGACTTTGAGCTGAATACGCTCATCGCTGCGCGCGTAAATTTTGAACATCTTCGATTCCATATGACAACCTCCTTTTCCTGTAGAACCGTATCATCTGCAGGACCTTTTTAAAGTTCGGCCTGCGGGTCCATCTGTGTACGGCTCTTTTCTCATGAACTTATTATATCATCAGATGAGGAAATTTGAAACAAAAATTCACGTTTTTTACAAAACAAGTTCGACTTACAGTATAAAAATTGGGCATAATTCAGTGAGCGGGCAGTAAATGCAGATATTTGGGGTGGCAGTTTGCTGATAAAGATGGTAGAATAGAGAGGATACAGAATAATGATTCGGCAGATTATTTTCCGTGAAAAGGTTATCAGGAGAGTGCAGAATCGCTGCAGCGTGGATGATGACGGAAGGAGAGAGTTTATGACACTTGCGCAGCTTCGGTATGCGATCACAGTAGCAAATTCCAATTCCATGAATGAGGCGGCACGGACACTGTTCATTTCCCAGCCCAGTCTTTCGGCGGCGGTCAAAGATCTGGAGGAAGAGATCGGTGTGGAGCTTTTCCGAAGAACGAACAGGGGAATTTCCGTGACGCCGGAGGGAGAAGAATTTCTCGGTTATGCAAGGCAGGTAGTAGAGCAATACGAATTAATAGAAGCAAAATATGTGTCCAAAGAGCAGGGCAAAAAGAAATTCAGTGTATCCACCCAGCACTATACATTTGCTGTAAATGCTTTTGTGGAGCTGGTGAAGCAGTTTGGAATGGACGAGTATGAGTTTGCTATCCACGAGACAAAAACATATACAGTGATTGAAGATGTGAAGAATTTCAAAAGTGAGATCGGAATTCTGTATCTGAATGATTTTAACTGTAATGTTCTTACAAAGCTGTTTCATGAATTTCAGCTGGAATTTCATGAGATCCTGAAATGCAGTATTTATGTTTATATGTGGAAGGGACATCCCCTGGCGGACCGGGAGGAAATTGCCCTGGAGGAACTGCGGGAATACCCCTGTCTGTCTTTTGACCAGGGAGCGTATAATTCCTTTTATTTTGCAGAGGAAGTGCTGAGTACCTATGAATACAAAAGGCTGATCAAGGCGGATGACAGAGCGACATTTCTGAATATGATGGTGGGGCTGAACGGGTATACCCTCTGCTCCGGCATTATCTGTGAGGAGCTGAACGGAACCGATTACTGTGCTGTGAAGCTGAAATCAGATGAGGTAATGTCAATCGGATATCTGGTACGCAAGGGAGTCACGATCAGTCCGCTGGGACAGAGATACCTGGAGGAAATCGCGCGCTATAAAGATAAAGCCCTGCGATAATCACATGCTATAGTTAAAAACTATAACTGGCAGTAATTTTTATGAATTATACTTTTACGGAAAACAGTGCTATAGTATCCATATCGATCGAAGATAAATTTAGAGGTGAAGACATGTCAGGAATTGTAGTTGAAAATGTGTGCAAATCCTTTCTTTCCAAGGACGGAACGGTGGAGGCGCTGAAGAATGTCAGTCTGACCATTGATTCAGGTGATATTTACGGCATCATCGGAATGTCCGGGGCCGGGAAAAGCACACTGGTTCGATGTATGAACTTTCTGGAAGTTCCCACGCAGGGCCGTGTTTTAATTGACGGTAAGGCACTGGGAGATCTTTCAGAGAAGGAGCTCAGGAAACAAAGAGAAGAGATTGGAATGATTTTCCAGCATTTCAATCTGCTGATGCAGAAATCAGTTTTGGAAAATGTATGTTTTCCATTGTATATACAGGGAAAGAAAAAGGCGCAGGCCCGCAAAAGGGCAGCAGAACTTCTGGAGATCGTCGGACTGAGCGATAAGCAGAACTCTTATCCGGCACAGCTTTCCGGAGGGCAGAAACAGAGGGTTGCCATTGCCAGAGCACTTGCTTCCGATCCGAAGATTCTTCTCTGCGATGAGGCCACAAGCGCGCTGGATCCCCAGACAACCTCATCCATCCTGGAACTTTTGAAAGATATTAATAAGAGATTTGGTATTACCATTGTTGTCATCACTCATCAGATGGCGGTAGTACGTGAAATCTGTAATCATGTGGCAATTCTGAAAGAAGGGGAAGTAGTAGAGACCGGTCTTGTGTCGGATATTTTCAGCAATCCGAAATCAGCAGTTGCCAGAGAACTGATCCGCAAAGATATCGGTTCCGGCGCAGATGACGGAAAAATCGGTGTTCAGCCGCTGATCAGAAGCGGTGAGATCATAAGAATCGTCTTTTCAGAAAACTCATCCTTTGAGCCTGTGATCGCCAATCTGGTTCTCACATTCCATGAACCGGTGAACATCCTCAAGGCGGACACCAAAAATGTAGGCGGTGTTGCCAAGGGAGAGATGATCCTGGAGTTTGCCAAAGACAGCACGAATGTAGAGGCAATGAAGGCATATCTGAGGGAAAGAGGACTTGCAGTAGGGGAGGCGAATGATTATGTGGACTGAAGAAGTAATCAATATGATCATTAAGGGAATCGGTGAGACCCTGTATATGACGCTGGTGTCAACACTGATCGGATATCTTTTCGGAATCCCCATGGGAGTGCTTCTGGCTGTATCCGACAAGGAAGGTCTGAGGCCGAATGCAGCATTGTATAAAGTACTGGATGTCATTGCAAATATTGTCAGAAGTGTACCGTTTCTGATCCTTCTGATCCTGATCCAGCCGTTTACAAGACTGATCATCGGAAAGAGCTACGGTTCATCCGCTACGATTGTTCCGCTGGTTGTAGCCGCGATTCCGTTCATCGGACGAATGGTGGAATCGTCGCTGAAGGAAGTGGACACGGGAGTGATCGAAGCTGCCAGATCCATGGGAGCCAGTGATCTGCGTATCATCATGAAGGTGCTTCTCGTGGAGGCAAGAACTTCCCTGATCACAGGAGCAACCATTGCAGTGGGAACGATTCTCGGTTATTCCGCAATGGCAGGCTGTATCGGCGGCGGCGGTCTCGGAGATATTGCGATCCGGTACGGATATTACCGGTATCAGGCAGATATTATGGTGGTGACAGTAGTACTTCTGGTACTTCTGGTGCAGATTTTCCAGAGTGTGGGTATGGCGATCGCCAACCGTCTGGATAAGAGGAAATAAAAAAATTTAAATAAAATAAAAAAGGAAAATGGAGGAACACATTATGAAAAAATTAGTTGCAGCAGCATTAACAGGAGCCCTGGTATTAAGCTCATTCAGCTTCAATGTTTTTGCAGAGGATGACAAAACGATCACTGTAGCAGCATCCGCTACACCGCATGCAGAGATTCTTGAACAGGCAAAATCTCTTCTGGAAGAGAAGGGCTATGAGCTGGAAGTTACCGTATTCAACGATTATGTACAGCCGAATGAAGTTGTAGAGAGCGGCGATTTTGACGCAAACTACTTCCAGCATATCCCATATCTGGAGAGCTTTAATGAAGAAAAGGGAACTCACCTTGTAAATGCAGGCGGTATTCACTATGAGCCTTTCGGAATCTATCCGGGAACAAAATCCAGCCTTGACGATATCGCAGAGGGAGATTCCATCGCAGTACCCAATGACACCACCAACGAAGCAAGAGCACTTCTGCTTCTCCAGGATAATGGAATCATTACCCTGAAAGACGGCGCAGGTCTGGAAGCTACTGTAAATGACATCGCAGAAAACCCGTACAATGTGGAAATCGTGGAACTGGAAGCTGCTCAGGTAGCCCGTGTTGCAGGTGAAACCGCATATGTAGTCCTGAACGGAAACTATGCTCTTGAAGCCGGATTCTCTGTTGCAAAAGATGCACTTGCATTCGAAAAATCCGATTCTGAAGCAGCAAAAACTTATGTGAATGTAATCGCTGTTAAAGAAGGAAATGAAGACAGTGATGCAATTAAAGCTCTTGTTGAAGTACTGAAATCTGACGAGATCAAAAATTACATCAATGAGACATATGACGGAGCAGTAATTCCTTTCGAAGAGTCTGACGAGGCAGCAGCTGATGACGCTTCTGAGACAGAAGAAGCAGCAGAAGAGACAACTGAGGAAACAGCTGAAACTGAAGAAGCAGCAGAATAAATAAATCCCGCAGGAGGGAGTCCCATAAAAGGGAAGCCCGACTGCGGGATTGTTTTATGCAAATTATCCTTCTATGGCAATATAGCCTTTATTTTCAATCACATTCTGATTAGGCTTCGGAATGGACAGTTTCAGAATACCGTCTTCGAATTTCGCATGGATGTCATTCTGGTGAACATTATTGCCAATATGGAAGCTTCTGCTCATGCTTCCCATATAACGTTCGCGGCGGATGTAATTGCCCTTCTGGTCTTTTTCATCCTTGTCAGCTGCTTTTGCTGCGGAGATGGTAAGATTGCCATCCTTCAGCTGAACTTTGATATCTTCTTTCTTATATCCCGGAAGATCGATGTCCAGTTCATAAGTGGAATCTGTCTCACGGACGTCTGTTTTCATCAGGTTCTGTACATTCTTACCGCTCGTCCGGTTACCCCAGAAATCGTTCTCAAAAGAATCCATCCAGTTATCAAATAAAGTTTCTCCAAAAATACCAGGCATTAACATAAGTCATATCTCCTTTCAACTGACATATAAAAATTTATATGAATGATAGTAATAACTTTTGCTGAACTGTGGAAGATATCTGAGTGATTTTGTTCTCTTCCTTTGTTCTAGATGTAATATAACACATAGTATTAGCACTGTCAAGAGGTGAGTGCTAATATTATGTGAAAAAAGTGTGAATCCGTCAAAGGTGACTATCAACACAGCAATATGCTAAAACATCATCATGATAATCTTATATAATCTTGGGAAAGCCAGGATTGTTTTTCTGTCTTTTGAATGATATAATTTACAGATAAGTATCTGGTTCGGAGCAAAGAACATTAAGTTTAAGTGAATCTGAAAAATGGTGTATATTTGAAGGAGTGATGCAATTGAATCCGGTAAATATGGCTGAGATTCTTATCGTGAACTGCATCGGGGTCATTTTGATGGTTTTTCTGCGGCTTACGAGGATTGAAAATATAGAAAAACGTTTTGCCGGAGATATTCTTTTTGACCTGATGATCTGGATCACTATTGCCGGTTGTTCTGTAGAAATGTTAACATTTGTGATTGATGGAAGGATATTTCCTTTTTGTCGGGAGTTGTCCTATCTGTTGAATAGTTTTTGTTTTATCGGCACATGCGGTGTTGGTTTTCTGTGGTGCCTGTATGTGGATTTTCGTGTATTTAATAATGCCGGGAGGGTACGCCGGCGGGCGAAATTTCTGATAATCCCTTTTGTTCTGGATGTGCTGCTGAATCTTGTTAATATGAGTGGCTGCGGTATTATTTTCACTGTTTCAGAGGACAATATATATCATCGAGGCAGCCTGGTTCTGGTGGTATATGTTATTCTGTTTTTTTACTTTATATACAGTATATGTCTGGTGGATCATTCCAAAAAGAGCGGACTGCATATCCAGTTTTTGCCGGTGTATTATTTTGTGGTACCATGTATGCTTGGCACAATCATTCAGGGAGTGGTGTATGGAGTTACGGTTGGATGGACATCAGTTGCGGTGGCACTGCTGTTTGTATATATTGAGACACAGTCCAGGAATACGTTTGTAGATGCTCTTTCGGGGCTTTATAACCGCAGATATATGGACTGTATCCTGAGTCAGTTTAAACGGAGTGCCAGACATGATATTTACGGTATTATGATTGATGTAAATGATTTTAAGCGCATCAATGATGTCTATGGTCATTCAAAAGGTGACGATGCAATCAGGAATATCGGCAAAATCCTTTCAAATTCTGTACCGGATAACGGAATGGTTATTCGATATGCAGGAGATGAGTTTATTATATTTCTGCGTACAGACGATGAGGAAACGGTAAAGAAAACAATACAGCGTGTGGAAGTGAATACGGAAAAGTTTAACAAGTCACATGCAGAGCCGTATGCTCTTTCTTTTGCTATGGGATACAGCAGATTTGATGCTTCTTCTGAAGATGTTGAGAAGTTTCTTTCTGCGATGGATGAAAAAATGTATGCTGCCAAGCGGGAGCATTACCAGCAGGCTGCAACGGACCGGCGAAAAAACCGGATAGAGAATCGCGGAGCTTAAAGGAGATTGTGATGGAAGAATTATATGGGATTATTGAAGAAAAAATAAAACGGTCAGGTTACCCGAATCCCGTTGACGGCAAAGAATTCTACAATGAAGTCAGCGATGAGGCGGATGAGAAAGAAAACGGGACCTATATTTTTCTGATTAAGAAAAGTGATACGGTATTTTATCAGGGATGCATGGCGATTATGGACAGCCAGTTTGATCTGCATTATGTGGATATCCATGATGGAGACAGCGTTTATCATGTTGATTTTGACGCATAAAGAGAACAGAAGACGAGAGTAATAAACAGTTTGACCGCAATATTTTTATATTGCGGTCAAACTGTTCCTTTGTCGGCATCAATGCAGGCCACTTTCGTAAAAGGTGAAATATCCGACTTTACTGTTTTCGGATGGATTCAAAATATGCGAACAATCCTTCTGCAAGAACCGGGTCAATGACAGGGAGTCCGGTGGCTTTTTCCAGATCTTTTGCAATGCCGATGGTGGCAAGACCGGTGCATGCCAGGGCAATGACCCGGGCACCCTGTTCTTTCAGTTTCAGACCCGTTTCGATGACGTTTTTCTTTCCTTCAGGAGTCATGAGATCCAGAGTACTGTTTACTCTGTCCGGTTTTCCGAGAATGATCTTATCCGGAATCATGCGCATATATGCCTGCGGTGCATAATCGGTGATTCCGAGAACACCGATTTTATCTCCGTATTTTAGTGCCAGAGCAACCGTAGTCTCACCACCTCCGGTGACCGGGATTCCGGGAATCGCTTCACGGATCTGAGCTACGCCGGGATCATCTGCACAGCTTACAATGATCATATCCACATCCTGAAATGACTTTGCGGTTGCCACAATCTTGGGAATGGCAATCTCACCAAGTTCCGGGCTGTGGATACCTTCGTACTGATCAGGGATGCATTTTGTTTCTACTTCCAGTGACGGGAAATATTCCATGATCTGTCTGCCGTGAGCCTGGAGAACCTCCTGGTCTTCGGTTGTCAGGACACGGATCAGACCTATTTTAAATTTTTTATCCATAATAGTTCTCCTGCATGATTTATAGAATGGGTCCGGGGGACAAAGTATGTTTGTCCCCCCGTGGTACATGGATTTATACGAGAAAAACTCCGTCTTCGATGACCTTTATGTCATCCAGATACAGTGTCGGTTTCAGGATGATGCCGTCCATATGGCATTCAGCTTTATTCGTTCCGCCGAAGGAAGTGTTGGTTCCAAAAGCGATATGGACGGTTCCATATACTTTTTCGTCTTCCAGGATAATGCCATTTAATATGGCTGCTTCATTGGTTCCGATACCGAGTTCACAGAGGGTGCCGTTGGTTTCGTTTTTCAGAAGGACATCCAGAGCTTCACTTTTTTCTCCTGTTACGGAGCGGAGTTTTCCGCCGGAGATCACCATATGGAGAGGACTCTCCAGTTTTCCGATTCCAACCATGGAACCGTCGATAATCATTTCGCCGTCAGAACCGTCTTCCAGAGGAGCGATGTAAGCTTCACCGGAGGGAAGATTGCCGCATTTTCCGGCTTCACGGTAAACACCGGGGCTTGGTACGCCGTCTCTTCCGTCAAGACGGATAGTAAGAACTTTGCCGTCTTTTTCAATACGGGCTGTGCTGGCTTTGGTGAGCATTCCGGTTACGGTGGAAGTGAGTTTTTCCACTTCGTTATAGTCGGCAGTCATGGCACCCTGAGAAAACATTTCTTTTGTAATTCCGGGCATGGTTGCAACTCTTGTTCCGGCTTTGGCAGCTTCGATACGGGCATTGGTGTGAGTCAGGGACTTGGCTGTGGGGGCGATCACTACATCTGCGGCTTTCATGGCTTCAGCTACAGCTTTTGGAGGTTCCTCACCGCTCAGTTCCCGTTCTGTCATGACCATCAATAATTTTTCGCATCCGAGATTTCCGGCTGCTTCATAAATGGCTTCACCGATTTCTTTGCGGCTGTCATCTGTAATAATGAGAACTTCTTCGCCCGGCTTTACAGCAAGACAGGAAGTTAATACGCCTTCTGCGATTTTTACAAGATTACTCATAATTTTTTGACCTCGTTTATTTGTTATAAATGTCTGCCGGACTTTTATGATTTTTCAGATATCTGTCAGTTCAGAAACGACTCTGGCAAGGAGTGTTCTCGGCAGAACTACTTTTTTGCCGGTTTTCTCAGCAAACATTTCCTTCATTTTCTGTGTGTATCCGATGCAGTCCAGAACGATCAGATCGGCATCCATATTTTTTACTTCTTCCGCAGCCTGCTCCAGCGCCTCCCATTCGCCATAGGGAGATGCGGCAATGGCTTTGACTTCTTTGACATAATTGCGCCATTTGTTTTCGCACTGCTCGGTCTGAAGCGGGGAAGGTGTCATACAGATGATACTGGATTTTTTGGTCATCAGCGGGACAAGGCGGTTGAGAAGTTCGCAGGGATAGATCATGGGGATCTTTTTTGTGGATAGTGTTTCCGGGAAACTTCCTGTGCAGAACATCATGATAAGACTGCAGCCTTCTTCTTCCATTTTTGTGATGGCATCCTGAAGACGGGGAAGAATATAGCGTTCCGCAAAGGTTACGGAGCTGCCGTCCTGAAGGCGGGAAACCAGCACATAATCATCTTTTCCCGGAGCAAATTCTGCGATTTCCTCTCTGGTCAGTCCGTCAAGTCCTCCAGCCTGGACCAGTTCCAGAGAATCATCAAAAATACGAAGGATATCAGCGGTGACATCCACTCTCGGAGCCTGTCCGATGGTCACTGCTCCAATTTTCATAAGACCGCCTCCTTATTCCTGCCCAAGAGTCTGTAAATGTTTCATGCTTCCATACAGTTTCTGAAGTCTTGCGTATTCTTCTTCATCATAGAAGCTGCACTGCTTTCTTCCGAATGCTTTTGCCACTTCCAGCATAAAGCGTGCTGCTTCTTCCACATCTGCGGCGTGGGTAGCACCGGTGGCGCATCCGGGAACCATGGTTTCCGTTGTAACAGCAACACCTACGACCGGAGCGTTGGTAGCGGTGCAAGGCTGAAGAACGCTGTTCAGATGGTGTACATCATTTCCGTAAGGAGTAATGTCCTGAGTTGCCAGCGGGAAAACATACGGCAGTCTTCCGGTAGTGATCTGCATCAGTTCCAGAAGATCCTCGGACGTTCTTAAAATGTATCCCTCTTTGACAGTAGGGGAAATAGCAAAACCGCGGGTGTTGATGACACGGTTTCCTTTGGTGGTGTCAACGGAAAGGATTGCGTCAAGCTCCGGAGAAACTTCTTCTTTGTTTACCTGGGACATTTCAACCGGAGAGCCCATAAAAGGAACAGGATCGTGTGGTGCTGTCGGAGCATCCGGGCAGATGTGAGTGGAAATAAATACATCGCCGTCCAGGAAATCGCCCTTGTTCTGCATATCCAGAAGTTTGGCAGCGAGTGCCACTGCACAGAGAGCTCCGTCGCCGTCGGATACAAAACCGATTCTTTCCGGACGTGCGCCGATACCGCCGAGACGGCCGAGAAGACCGATGGTTGGAGCGTCGCCGCCGTTCATTTTGCCGTTTTTGCCCGGAATGCGGACTTTCAGCATATCAGTGCTTCCTTTCGGCCCCACCAGTTCATAAACTTCGATGTTGGCATCCGGTTTGATGCCGAGCAGGTATTCTTTGACTTTTTCTCCTGTTACATAAGTATCGTCAAGTACGTCATAAGCTTCGATAATCTGTTTCATTAACATGTCCGTAAATCCTCCTGAGATAATATTTTCATGGCTGATATTTACAGCTGATATTTTTATTTATCAAGATAAGAAATGATGTCTTTTTTAATTACATCTTCCGTTGCCTGGAGAAGCTCCGGAGCGTACATAGTCGGGGAAAGCTTCAGATTTTTCTTATCTGCGGCAATGACATATACGTCCAGTCCTTCTTCCATCATGGCTGTGGTCACCGGTTCTCCGGTCTTTGCATTGATGGTCATGATCAGGTCCGGGAAAGTTGCCAGGCGTTCGCCGTCTTTTTCGGCAGTGGCATATTCATTCCAGAAAGTCAGTTCACATCCGTCTACAGTGGCATATCCCACATCAAATCCGCCTGTGGTCTCAATGGAAAAGTCCTTTACTTCTCCTCTTGCAAGAACACGTCCGCCAAGGAAGGCACACAGTTCTCTGACCGCGTCTTCAACGGATGTTTCCAGACCTTTTAAGAATGCCTTTCCTGTTTCAATGGCAAAGCTGACACCGCCGAGTGCACAGTTTTCTTTTGCATAAGATACGGTTACCGGGTTTCTGGCGACTGCTACAAGACCGCCGGCTTCAATGGAAGCAAGACGCACCATTTTTGAAGTATGTTCGATGCTTCCTTCAAAGAAGCATTCTACGTGATTTCCGGTGTCCGGATTTCCGCCCACACATGCCTGGACGGTGGTATAATCTTTAATCTTATGAAGGTTCATGCTGCCCATGACTCCGGTGGGATGAGCACGGCCGTTGCATGGAGCGTCCACAACGGGAAGACCCAGGATTGCAGCCTACAGCCATCCGTTTACGGTTGCTTCGCCGCCCTGTTCATTGGTGATGATTCCTCCGATATGGAAATCACAGTTTTTCTGGAGGATTTCTACGGTTTTTGCGATATCTCTGGGTGTCATAAACTGGTTTTCTGCATTGGGGGCACCTACCAGAGACGCTGTCAGCAAGGTGTCGCTGTCATCCAGATCATCTGCGGAAATAAGACGCAGGTCTGTATACTCTACTGCGATTTCTGCGTATTTTCTTCCTTTTTTGGGATCACCGCCGCCTCCGCCGCCAAGTATGGTACCTCCGGCAAGTGCGGCATCCAGAACCTCTTTTGTGAGACGGATTCCTTTGTTTTTCATAGTTTGTTACTCACTTTCTATTATACTTTTAAGTATGTCTCAGAGTACCTGATGTAAGAGCTGTACCAAATTATATGACAGATGCCTCTGAGCATTTTTGTGCCTGCTTCAGACAACAGCCATGAGACAGAATGCGATTGCATGCAGTACTCATGGCTGCTGAAGTTTTACGTAATTATTTTTTCTTTCCCAAAGACAGTGTAGCCGTAAAGAAGCTGTAAAGAGCTGCTCCTGCAAGGGAACCTGCACCAAGGATATTGAGAATCTGTTCGTTTTCTTTGTTGCGTTTTACAAGAACGAAACGGATCAACAGGGCAATGAGGATGGTCAGACCGTTGATGGTGGAACCTACCAGTAAGCCGGTTGCAAAAAGGATACCCACCTGTCTGGAACCACCGAGGAACTGAATGATGGCACCTGGAATTGCCCAGATGATCAGCCATTTCGCAACGTCTCCGCTGGTGCCTGCTTCGATGGTCGCAGCGAAAGTAGCGTCAACCGGTGCAAAAAGTCCCTGGCTGAAATATTTATTTGCCATAATAGCTACAAGAACAAATGCTACAGTAAAACCGATGAGCTCGGAATAGTACTGCTGTTTTCTTCCTTCTTTTTCAAGTTCATGATCCGCCCCGCTGCCACGAAGGATGTAACCACATTTCAGGTCATAAGCCATATCAGAGAATGCCGGACCTGTTGCGGATGTGTAAGCAACCAGGATGCCAAGAGGCATAGCCGGGAAACCGATGAGCATACCTACGATCAGGAAGATCAGAGCAGTTGCGAATCCCGGGAACCATCCGGAGTACATAGCAGAAATACCGACGATCAGTTCGGATGCGATTGCAGCAAAAGCAGCAAATACGATCCAGATGATCAGCTGGATGAATCCCATGTCAGACCAGATACCGGTGATCACTGCAAGAAGAATTGCAACAACCAGATAAGCAACATATCCGCCGCCAAGAGCTTTTTTCATATTAGCCATGCTGGAAGTAAATTTGCCTGCAGCGCTGTCAGAGCTATCGCTCTTTTTGAACAGCATGCGTCCGCACTGAATCAGGGAAACAATACCTGCACCGATCATAATGCCGTGAGGCATATATTTGAACATGGTCTGGGACATCAGGTCTGCGCCTTCACCGAAGATATTAGTGATAATCGGGAAGCTTGTATTAAAGATATTAATAATAAATCCATTTGTCTTGATAATGCCAATGATAATACTGCCCACACCAAGTGCCGCCATGGCTGCAAAATCGCCGAACCAGGATACACCAAGGAGGTCAGTAGGGATGCCGATCATTTTACCGCCGACACCGATTGCCATACCTACCAGCAGAAGCATGGCTTTTTTTCCTTTTTCAACAACTGCAAGAATGGATTGTGCAGCTGCAACACCAGGAGGCCATGCGCCTTCTGCCGGGAACATTTCGGAATCGAAAGTTCTGTACAGAATGGTTGCATCAATAACAGTTGCAAGGAACGCACCAATCAGCATCGGCAGCATGAGATCTGTTCTGCCCATGATTACCGGAACACCAATGGGAAGCAGCAGGCAGTTGGCTGCGGAAAATGTTGCGCCGGAAATGGATGTCTGAATGAGGTTCTGGCAGTGGACACTCTGATATTTTTTCAGTATTGCAACTGGAATACGTGAAATAATAATAGCAAACAGAGCACCTACGATAGATGTGTTTGGAGCTACACCGGTACGCACGATCAGTTCCAGACCAATGATTGCACCCAGTACACTCATGACAATATTCAGAATCAGAATATGCGGAGCATACGCTTTGGGATGTTCAGAGGCTTTGATACGCATCTGAGTGTAGTCCTGGTTTGTGTTTTTGGTAGACATTTTTATCTCCTCCGTTTTAAAACTTGCGTGAATGTATCCGAACAACGGGAAAGAAATGCAGCGGTTCCGCCAAATGGAAATGCTGCGAAAATTGTCCGGGTTACAAAAAAAGCCGATGCAGGTAATGCCCACATCGGCTTCACACGTTGTAATCACAATATATCACTTTAACAGGCTAAAGTCATCGTTTCTGAAGCCCCTGTTTTGGAGCTGGCAGTGTGCATAATGCACACTATGGCTATCGGTTACTGAATATAAGGACGTACACTGCAGGCGAAATGCAGTTGTGTGAATTGTTCTGCATCGTCCAGACTGAGGTCCAGAATTTCTTCAATTTTGTTCAGGCGGTGCGCCATGGTGTTCCGGTGAAGGAAAAGCGCTTCCGCAGCCTGTTTTCTGGAACCGTTTTTCTGAACCAGCATTTCCAGCGTTTCCATCAGATGGCTCTCGTGTGTCCTGTCATATTGTTCCAGAATGCCCAGCTTTTTCTGGATGAAATCTCTGGATTCCTCCTGTCCGGCAAGATGCAGCATGATTCTGTCAAACTGCAAATCTCTCAGGAAATATACGTTCTTTTTTGATTTTTTTATCTGACGGATCAGGAAGCATTCTTTGAGTATGGTATAAGTGTGAGGGAGATCCAGATAATCTTTCATAAGTTCACTGATGATTGCAAAAGTCCGGCAATTATGAATTTCCAGTGTTTTATCGGTCAGCTCAGATGCTATTTTTTCCACTGTCTGTTCCGGTATACCTGCGGGAATGATGCAGAAACAGGAATCTTTTCTGCAGATGGATACTCCATGGATGTGATATTTTGCCAGGATCCGGTTTGCAGCCTGAATCTGTCTGGTGCTGTCCATTTCCAGCAGCACAGAGGGCTTTTCTTTGTCCAGATGGATAAGGATCAGCCTCACAGGTGAAGAAGGCCATTGAAGGGAGGAGGTACGGTATTCCGCTTCTTCTTCCTGCGTTATCTTTTCTGTGAGCAGATCTGTAAAAAGCTTTTCATCCAGTTCTCCTTTATTATTTCGGGTGATCTGATACCGGGTGTCCAGCTGCATGTGGTTTTTAGCTTCAACGATGGCGACCATAACGGGAAAAACCAGTTCAATAAAGCCAGAGTTGTTGTTAAGAAGGAATAATGGGAAATTCAGTTCATCAGCCAGCTGAAGAGCTTCTTTGGGAAAATCGTCAAAAAATCTCGTTTTGATGGCGAGAGCGGATGCGTTTGCTTCCTCCATCATGCGGATCAGATTCAGCAGAGCTTCCTTGTCATTGCGGATGGCATAACCGGTGGTGATGAGCACGGGCGGTTCGATTCCTTCGTTTTCGTATGATATGAGCGGACTGGATGTGGCTGTTTTTGTGCCTTCCAGAACAAGTCCGGCGAGCCGGTCTCCAGCCTCTCCCCCATCACAGAAGGACCATGCTTCGTAAGAGGATCGGATGTTGGTGGCAGATGCATAAAGGTTCCACATTGTTCTGCTGTCATGATAATGCCTCCTTTATCTGTAAATCGATTGGGATATGGATTTGATGATGCCGGGATGAATGCGTTTTTTTCAATAGATTTTTTGTGTTATTTAATCGTAGCATAAACTCCTGATGCAACCAAGTTTTTAACATCCGGTGTAGTTTTTGTAATTATATATTCGGAAAAGAGAAATTGAATGTTTGGAGGCAGGCTGTACGTAAAGGGGGGCTGACAGAGTTAATATCTCTACCGGCCCCTCTTATGCTCTCAGATTTTCCTGTTTTGTTACATCTGGTATTATGCGGCTCCGCCTCTTCGAAAGGACTGGTTTTTCTGAAGTTGTTCAAATTCTTTCAGTTTTCGGGCCGCTTCGGGACTGAGGGTGCGGGGAACCTGGATCTCAATGGTGGCATACTGATCTCCGCGGACAGATGGCTGATCCATGGACACAATGCCTTTGCCTTTAAGTCTGATTTTGGTTCCTGACTGGGTACCTTCTTTGATTTTACAGATGACATCACCGTAGATAGTGGGAACCTTTGCTTCACCGCCGAATACGGCAGTGGTGAAGGGGATGGATACAGTCGTGTAGATATCCTGACCTTCTCTTCGGAATCCCGGTTTGTCCTGCACGGTGACTTTGAGGAGCAGATCTCCTGATCCGCCGGAACCGGTGCCGGGCATTCCTTTGCCTTTCAAACGTATGGTTTTGCCGGATTCAATACCTGCCGGTATATTGACTTCGTAAGACTGTATCTGACCGGAACTGTTCTGCAGGCGGATGACTTTTTTGCCGCCAAAAGCCGCTTCATCGAATGTGACCTCCACCTCAGCCTGCAGATCCTGACCTTTACCGGAACCGTAGTAATTGCCGGAATCACGGAAACCATTGAATCCGCTGAAATCACCAAATCCGCTGCGGAAACCGGAACCGCCGGCGTTCCTGAACCGATAACCTTCTTCGCCAAAAAACTGTTTAAGAATATCATCCATATTCTCGCCGTTTTCAAAATGGTATTCTCTGTATTGTCCGCCGGAGCATCCAAACGGATTGCCGTATCCGCCGCCTGCGCCGGCATCTGTAGCGCCGCCGTCAAATGCAGCGTGGCCGAACTGATCATAAAGCTTTCTCTTCTTTTCGTCGCTCAGAACGTCGTAGGCTTCTGTGATTTCCTTAAAACGTTCTTCTGCGCGGGCATTTCCTTCATTGCTGTCAGGATGGTATTTCTTGGCTAGTTTCCGGTATGCTTTTTTGATCGCGGCAGAGTCGTCATTTCTGCTGACACCTAATACTTCATAATAATCTCTTTTCTCTTTCAACTCTTTCACCTTCTCTCTGAAATATTATATGTGAAAACGAGAGGCCATTGACTGACCTCTCGTTATGTTTTAGCCTTCAATGGAAATATAATTATCATTCTCCACCGCTGGTTTTGCTTGTTTCTTCGGAACGAATAATTTCAGAATTCCGTGTTTAAATTCAGCTTTAATGTCCTCCTGGCGTACATTATCGCCGACATAAAAGCTTCTGCTGCAGGCGCCTGCATAACGTTCTCTGCGGATGTAACGGCCGGTGTCTTTTTCTTTTTCGTCTTTGTCCAGGCCTTTGGCGGCACTGATGGTCAGGTAGCCGTTCTCAAGGGAAGCTTTCACTTCATCTTTCTTAAAGCCTGGAAGATCAATCATGACCTCATAACCGTTATCCAGTTCTTTTACATCGGTTTTCATGATGTGGTTGGCATGCTTGCCATAGAGCTTCTTCTCTGTGTTTCTGATATCGCGGTCTGTATAGAACGGGAAATCATCAAAAAAGTCATCAAATAAGTTTTCTCCAAAAATACTAGGCATTAACATAAGTCATCTCTCCTTTTTATATTATGCTTGTTTACCTGTTTCTTTGGAACTGGGATGTTCGGAGAACTCATAGAATCTGTTTCATTTTTCTCTTTTTGTTCCCTTCCTTTGTTCTAGTTGTAATATAACACATGACATTTGTGGTGTCAAGAGGAAATGTCAGATTATTTGTGAAAGAAATGTGAACTGCTGCCGGATATTAAATATCTGCCTGCCGGGTAAGAATTTTTACATGTTTGCCGGAAAAAGCAATTCCATATTGAAATATCGGAGAGATACCGTCCTGTTTCATATTCCGGGCATAAATTTTTTCATTAATTTGTTTCAATGCCTGTTCAGCACGGGCAAGAAGCTGATCATCAGAAGATTTTTCGGAAATCTTTACTTCAATGAGGATTCCCGGAAGATGGCTTTCCCGGGGATATAACTGAAAATCGTAACGGCCATCGCCGGATTCTCTGTTGGAGGTAATTCTGTAGCAGTCATCCATGAGCGCCAGAAAACCGGCTAACAATTCCTGATAGAAGCTTTCTGCTGAGGTATCGAAAAAACTGATGGTCTGATAAAGATAGTTCTGCAGTGATTCCTGCAGGAGCATGATGTCTCCGGAAAATAATGCCTTCTGAATTTTATAAGCGGAAGAGGAGATTCGTCCATTTATCTTCAACAGTTTTGAGAGAATCTCTTTTTTATAAACAGCGGAAATTTCCTTGTTTGGAATAGAGACTTCATACATACTGGTTCCGGGAAATGCAGATACGGAACTTTTTGTTTTTAAATATCCTGCGACAAGAAGAAAACTGTAAATAAAAGAAGGATCGTCATCAAGCTGCGGATAGACAACGTTCATATCAATGGGAGTCAGTATTCTTTGTCTAAGAATCAGACTGTTCAGATTTTCCATGATTTCTTCATCCGCACGGGAGAGAATGTCGCTTAAAATCTCATTGCTTCCGGTAGATATCCAGAAAGTTTCCGGTCTGCAGCCGTTATCAAAGTAACTGATGACAGACCAGGGATTGAAGATTTCCTGATTCCCAAACAGGTAACCATCATACCATTCACAAAGCTCTGTATATTTATCAGTTACTCCATAATAATCAGCCATATCCAGAACTTCTTCTGACGTGAAACCAAAATAGCTGCAGTAACTGTTGTCAAGGACAGAATTGATCTTCAGGTTATTCATACCGCTGAAGATTGACTCCTGTGCCACCCGGAGAATTCCCGTCAGGAATCCGTATGATAAATGTGGATTATCCTTGAAAGCACCGGAAAATAAATTTCTCATAAAAAGGATGATGTCCTCATAATAATGTCTGGTGTATCCCTGCTGTATCGGAGTATCATATTCGTCAATAATGATGATTGGTGCGACATGGTGGTGCTCATGAAGCATCTGTGAAAGATTCGCGAGTGCGGAAGTGAGTTCTACTATAGAAGCATTTCCGTCCATGATTTTCTGATAATATTTTTGTTCATATCCGGCAATAAAGGGACTCTGATTTAATTCTTTGTGGCGCCCGTATTCTTTTTGGAAAAGTTCTTTCAGTTTCTCCAGAGTTTCGCCCCAGGTCTCGAATTTTACATCCTTAAATGTAAGAAAGATGACCGGATAATGTCCCTGGTATTTCTGATACTCCGGACCGCATTTCCAGATGGCTTTATTCCGGAAGTAAATGGAAGTGTCGGTTTCTGTTTTTTCAAAAAAAACACGAAGCATATCCATGTTCAGGGTTTTGCCAAAACGTCTGGGCCTTGTGAAAAGGGAGACAAAAGGTTTCTGGTCAAGAAAATCCCGGATCAGAAGAGTTTTGTCTACATAGTAGTATTCTGTGGATGCTTTACAATAATCGGAAATGCCGATGGGCAGAGGCAGTTTTTTATCTGCTGCGCGGGATTTGACATATTTTCCATTTTTTATCCGTGAATCCTTGGGCTTTTCGGTATCAGCAGGGATCAGCCATTTCCTTCCCTTTTTCCTGACACCGGGAATTTTGCCATTTTTGCAGAGCCCGGAAATCCACCGTTCTGTTACATTCCATAAAGCTGCAGCTTCCTTACAGGTCATCCATTTGTTCACAGGAACACCTCCAAATATATAAATTCAAGAATAGTATATGCTTGTATAAGAATAAAGTCAACAAATTAACGGAATTATTCCGATGATTTGTTGGTTTGTAATATTCGTTTGTTTTTAAAAGCTGATTTAATCATTATCGTATTGGTTAATAGGAATAATTATTATAAAGTGATTGTAACATATTATTTTCTTGAAATTTTTGATTAGTTTGAAATAACGAGGAATATTTCGCAGATTTACACAATTATGCGTTGGGCTGCGCTGACTGCGCTGATTTTAATTCCTCTTTTGTATGGCGGGATTTCCAGGCTTTTGTTAAGACCATTAAAAATTTTGATTGACGCGCAGAAAAAGCTTCGGGAAAATGATCTGGATTATCGAATACAAGCTACGAAAAGGAGATTGAGCATCAGCAAATGGATTTGAAAAATTTACAGCTTCAGATTCGTCCACATTTTCAACTTTCAATCTGATTTATACCCTTTGTCAGAGTCAAGAAGTGAACGCAATTCAGAATATTATCCTTTACCTATCGGATTATTTCCGTTACTTATTTCGAAGCGGAAAAGACCTGGAGATATTTGAAAAGGAGCAGCATCTGATCGAGGGATATATTGACATGGCTTCTGTACGGTATCCTGGCAGTATTCAAATTGAGTATTCTTATGATCCGGAAATTCGCTTTGTCAGATTACCGCCGCTTCTTTTGCACAACTTTGTTGAAAATATTATTAAGTATGTGGTACAACAGGAAATCGTGACACATATTTCCATTATAGGACAATATGAGGATAAAACGGTAACGTTCTTAATTATGGATGACGGACCGGGAATTCCTCCGGATAAATTGGAGGAACTGGACCGTGATATGAGGAAAGAGCGGACAGATGGCTCGCATATTGGATTTTATAATTCATTGCGCAGAGTGAAATATTTTTACGGAGATGAAGCGGATATTGAAATTATGTCTGATTTGGGTGAAGGAACCTGTGTGAATATTCATTTTCCATATAATCTGGAGGTAGAAGATGAAACTATTGATTGTGAATGATGAAAAACTGACGGCAGAAACTATGAAACGGGATATTGCCTGGGAAAATTACGGCATTTCCCAGGTATATACTGCTTATGACGCAGAAGCCGGGAAAATGTGCATTGAAGAGCATCCAATTGATATTATGCTTTGTGATATCGAGATGCCTGGTGAAAATGGATTGGCTCTGCTCCGCTGGGTAAGAGAAAATAAAAAAGAGATAGAGTGTGTTTTTCTCACCTGCCATGCCAGTTTTGCCTATGCCCAGGAAGCAATCAGCCTGGGTTGTCAGGATTATATTTTAATTCTGTCAAAATATGAAGATATCGGAAAAGCCATTCAAAAAGTGGTAAAACGTATAGAGCAGCAGCGGGAAAAGACACGTTACCAGGAATATGGGAAATATATGTTGAAGGAAAAGCTTAAACAGGAAGAAAAGGAGAAGATCGAGCCGGAGAAAATCGCGGAGGAAATCAGCGCGTTTATTATAAAAAACATAACCAACGTGGAACTGAGCGTAGACAAGCTGGCAGAACAGTTCCATTTTCATCCGGTGTATTTTAATCGCGTGTTTAAGAAGGAAAAAGGAGTTTCCGTAAGCCAGTTTATTATCAATGAACGGATGAAGATGGCGGCCTCTATTTTGGAGACAGAGCAGTACGGAGCAAATGAAGTAGCGGAAAAGGTAGGATATTCTCACTATACAAATTTCTATAATATGTTCAAAAAATATTATGGATGTTCTCCTGCACAGTATTTGGATAAACATAAAAAATAATATGGAAGTTTGAAATCGTAATTTCTAAGGTTTGATTATGCAATGGTCAGATTGAATTCTCCGGGTTAAAATAAGGCCATCAAAAAACAGATACGGAGGTATTAAAAAATGAAAAAAAAAGTAGTATCTGCATTTCTGTGTTGTGCACTGGCACTCACCGGAATGACAGGCCTTGAAGCATCAGAAGTATATGCAGAGGATATAACGGAGATTGTCTGGCAGTGGCCGTCCATTGGTAGTACTGGTTCAGGATTGCAGGTTGTGGAAGATGCGTTGAATGAGATGATGGAACCGGAGATTGGTGTTCATGTGGTGCTGGAGCCGGTGAACTTCAGTAATCTTGCAAATGAGACTGTACTGACAGTATCCAGCGGTGATCAACTTGACCTGTGCCTTTCTGTAGGAACTGGTGTCGGAAGTCTGGTAAGCAGTGGATTAATTGAACCATTGGATGATATCATCGAAGAACATGGGGAATCAATTGTTGAAAAATGTGGTTCTGCTCTTTCTGGTGGATATTATAACGGAATGCTTTATGGAATGCCTAATGCATACATTCAGGGAGAATCCTATGGATATTTAATGCGTAATGATATGATTGAGAAGTATGGTCTGGAAATCGACACAGAGAAATTCTACACACTGGATGAGATTGAAGAGATGTTTGCAGTTGTGAAAGAAGGAGAGGGAGATAACTTCTTCTGTGTGATTCCGGAACCTGCATCGGAGGAACCTCTGAGTAGAAATGCTTTTGAATATGATAAGCTTGGTTCTACAACAGCTTCCGGAGTCTTGATGCTGAACGAAGATTTTGAAAATATGACAATTGAAAATCTGTATGAGACAGACGAATATGCTGAATATGCACAGAGAATGTATGATTGGGCACAGAAAGGATATATCTCCAAAGATGCGGCAACAAATACAGAAGATCGTGACGTACAGATAGACGGTGGAAATTATCTTGGCTATTTTGGGTGGAGTACACCGGGTGCTGAAGAAATGACCGAGCCGAAATGGGGATATGATCTTACAATACTGAAAATTCTTGATGGTTATACTGCTGGTGATCGTTTCCAGAACATTTTGTGGAGCGTTCCGATTACTTCTGCAAATCCTGAAAAAGCAGTAGAAGCTTTGAATTATATTTACGAACATGATGAGGCTGCATGGTTGCTTCAGTATGGAATAGAAGGTCAGGATTATGAAGTTGTTGAACAGACGGATGAGGGAACAAAAATTCGTTACCTGTCTGATGAACCGTCCACATTGCCATATTTCCAGCCTTATGGTGTTTATGGAGACCGTCTGGCATGGCCTGTAATGGATCCGGCACCGGTAAATATGAATTCTGTAATCAGAGAATTCAGTGATAGTATTCCGGAATCCAGAAAGTCTCCAGCACTGGGATACTGCTTTAACAGAGACAGTGTTTCTGCAGAATTTTCAGCTGTTACATCTGTTATTACCCAGTATATTCCGAGCATCACCTGCGGAATCCATTGGAAGCGGATCTGGCCGTTTTATCTCATGGCACTTCCGGGATTCCTCTATATGCTCATCAATAATTATTTGCCCATGTTCGGCATTACCATTGCTTTTAAGAAACTGAATTTCCGGGAAGGAATCTGGGGAAGTCCCTGGTGTGGATTTGATAATTTTAAATTCTTGTTTGCATCTTCAGAAGCTGGCAGCGGAAACAGGCATGATCAACAACTCGATTTTGGAGCCTATGGGAAAGCAAGGAATTAACTGGTATCAGGAGAAAAAATACTGGCCGTTTATTCTGATTTTGTCATGATTTCGGTGGCCTCTTCCATGGTTTTATCGGAGAAGTCCACATATTCAATCTCACGGTCTTCCTTTTCCACAACATACTGATACAGGGTGCCTTCTTTGTCGGCGGCAAAGCGAAGACGCATGGAATCACAGCGCTCGTAAGCTTTGTAGATGGCTTTTTTCAGCATGTCGATATCCAGTTCTGCTTCAATGGTAAGACTGGTACCAATGTTCAGGACTTCTTTTTTGGGGCAGAAGTTCTGGTAGAAGGTGTGAAATTTCTGTGCAACAGTCAGTGGATATACGGGATATCCTTTATGTTTTCTCATCATTTTATAATTCCTCCAAGAAATTCAGTCATAGCGTTTTCATAAGCTTCCGTATCTTTGTAAAAGCTTTCTGCGTGTGCTGCGCCTTCCACGATCAGTTTTTTCTTCGGGGAAGTGCAGTTTTCGTAAATGGTATCGCACATGCTGCATGGAACAAAGGTGTCTGCGGATCCATGGATAAAAAGAATGGGAACAGTTGCTTTCTGTACTTCTCTCGCTGCATTGCAGTCATCCAGACCGTAGCCGGCTCGTTTGCGGTTGATCACATCAGAAATCTGCATGATCGGAAAAGCCGGAAGGTGGATCATGGTGTGAAGCACATGGGTAAATACCTCTTTGGGAGAGGTGAATGCGCAGTCGGAGATGATACCCTTTACCTGCTCAGGAAGGTTCAGACCACTTGTCATCAGAACAGTGGCACCGCCCATGGATGTGCCGTGGAGCAGGATCCGGACGTCTTCGCCGCAGGTTTCCAGTACCCAGTCGATCCATTTCAGAGCATCCATACGGTCCAGGAAGCCGAAACCTATGTAAGTGCCTTCGCTTTCTCCGTGGGCGCGTTCGTCTACCAGGAGCATGGAATATCCATGGGGAAGATAGTAACTGGAAAGTCCGGTGTAATCGTTCATGCCCCGGCTGGTGTAGCCATGAAAGCAGATGACAATCTTTTTGCATTCTTCCTGAGGAAACCAGGTGGCATGAAGCTTCAGTCCATCATCAGACTGAATCCAGACATCCTCGTGGGGCTCGGCCAGCATGGCGTCCTTGCATTTCTGGATAAAGGGCATATGCTGTGTCCAGTCAGTTCCTGCCATTTTCATGGTGCGTTCCATTTTTGCATTGTTTCTGGTCATGGTTCTGCGGTCACCGGATCCAGTCTGCCTTCGATAATTGCCATAAATGTTTCCGGCGTTGCGGTAAACATGGCATCTCTGTCATAGTATTCATAAGGCTCAACATATAATTTGCCCTCTTTTACTTCTACATAAAAAATGCCGGATGATTCTCCTGTGACATTAAACTGGTATGCCAGGTGTTCTTTGATGTCGCTTACATCGGCATTCATAAACTGAGTTTTTACATAAGAAAAATATTCTGCATAGGTCATCTTTTTCATCCTCCAATAAAGTAAAGGTTCATTCCGGACATTCATTACAGATTATTCCCGTGTATGGGGCTGCTGACCGGAAGTCGAATTTATTTTTCGACATTTCTACACTGCTTTCGACTAATGGTCGATTTGCTGCAAAGATAGACTTGAGAGTAAGGATATCCAGGCTGTTTCTGTCAGTGAGATTGCACAGAAGGCCGGTATCGGTAAGGGCAGTATCTATTATTATTTTCCGTCCAAAGATGCGATTCTGGATGCCCTCGTAGAACGGAATTATGAAAAACCTCTGGAAACAGCCAAAGAGCTGGCGAAGCAGACGGATATACCGCCTTTTACCAGAATGGCAATGGTTTTTCAGGCCTGCAGGAATTCTTCGGCAGAATTTCGGAAACAGATCAGTACAGGTACATCCGGTAAACCAGTCAAGGATAATACACACGAGGAAGCATATATTCACCAGAAATATCTGAAGCATCTGATCACTCAGCTGAAGCCTGCTCTGACAGAAATCATTCAGCAGGGTATCGATAACGGTGAGATTTATTTTGACTATCCTGCGGCACTGGCGGAGATTGTTCTGATCGTGCTTGCGGTTAAAATGGATAATACCCTGCTTCCGGGTACACCTAAAGAAATCGAGGAGACGATCAGGGGGCTGATTTCTCTTCTGGAGAAAGGCACGCAGAATGTGCCGGGGTCGTTGAATTTTCTTACGCTGCTTTGAAATTATAAGCTGGAGAAATCTGATGGAAAATCGTTAACAGAAATGTGTAGTGACAGGAAGAAGTTAATATTGGCACAAATATAAAAGGCTGCAGATGATGCAGCCTTTTGTGTTTGTTGCATGCAGAGCACAAAGTGCGGAGAAATCTGTGAAAAACATTATACATGCGGAATACTGGTATATTCCGAGATCTCACGGTTAATGGTGACAAGGTCTTCAACAGAGAGATTGTGAAGGTCTTTATGCCCTGTGATTCTGGCAAATGTTTTCAGCTCTTCCAGTGAAACATTGAGGAAATTTCCAACTCTTGCGGCTGCCGCATCCGGATTCAGCCTTGCGCGGAGAGACGGATCCTGAGTAGCGACTCCGGCCGGACACATTCCGGTACCGCAGATCCGGTACTGCTGACAGGCTGCGGCGATCAGAGCGGCAGAAGCAATTGCTACAGCGTCTGCACCCATGGCGATTGCCTTGGCAAAGTCAGAAGATACACGCAGACCGCCTGTGATGATCAGCGAAATATCAGAGCCCACAGAATCCAGGTATTTTCTTGCTCTGTGAAGTGCATAAATGGTGGGAACGCTGGTGGCCTCACGCAGGAAAAACGGACTGGATCCGGTAGCTCCGCCGCGGCCGTCGATGGTTATGAAATCAGGCTCTGCATAAACGCAGAATTCCAGGTCTTTCTCAATTCGTCCGGCAGCAATCTTGATGCCTATCGGACGTCCTTCAGAGGCTTCCCGAAGCATGTATACAAGCTCTTTCAGATCTTCTCTGGTATGGATATCCGGGAATTTTGACGGACTCTGGATATCCTGACCGATCTTCTTGCCGCGGATTGCGGCGATTTCTCCGGTTACCTTGTCTCCCGGGAGATGACCGCCCATGCCCGGTTTGGTTCCCTGGCCGATTTTGATTTCAATTGCATCGGAGGTGCGGAGATTTTCGGGAGTTACGCTGTAACGGTTGGGAACATATTCAAATATGTATTTGTCTGCGGCTGCTTTTTCCTCCGGAAGAATACCGCCTTCACCGCTGCACATGGCACTGCCGGCAAGAGCACTACCTCTGGCAAGAGAAATCTTGGTTTCTTTGGAGAGAGCGCCGAAGGACATGTGTGAAATAAATACAGGATTTTCAATCACCAGCGGTTTTTTCGCATGTTTACCGATCACGGTCCTGGTGACAACCGGTTCTCCGTCATCCAGAGGCGGGGGATTCAGCTGTGCACCGAGAAGCAGGATATCATCCCATCCGGGCATTTTCATCTGTGTTCCCATGGAACTGTGAAGGGATTTCCCGCTGACGGCCATTTCATGAATTTCCTTCATGTAACGGCAGGATTCATCCTGTCTTGCAAAAAGCGGATCATAAGAAAGATCCTGAGGTTTTGGTACTGATGATTCTTCAGACAGGCTCTGATTTTCATCAGAATACGTTTCAAATTTCCCTGTCTGATGACAGACTGGACATTCATATTGCTCCGGGAGTTCCTCACCATTGTAAATATAACCACATACAGAGCATCTAAAAGCCATTTGCTTTCCTCCTTCCTATGTATAAAAATAAAATAGTAATGATTATTAATATTATAATTTGAAATATGAAAATTGTCAAGACAATTCTAAGATTTGAGGGAAATTAAGGTAACAGTTCGTTACTGTTCACTGGTAATATCCCGCGAGGTGTTTCCATGCATTTATGCATGGAAATCCCGAGACAGTCAACGCACGAAATTATGCAGTATGCATAATTTCTGTGCATCGCGAAGCGTGTTACTGAGAACGGAGTGATCAGTAACTCAACAAGTTACTGTTCACTCCGTTCTCAGTAACATCAGCAAATTGTGATGCGAATGGTTCCGGTATAGGTTTCCCCCGGCATAAGACTAACCAGGTCTTCCTGTGTCTCGAGCTCTTCCACAATGCCTTTGCGGGACGGCAGTGAAGACCACGGTTCGATACATACATAAGGCGCCTCTGTCCGCGGGCAATGCCAGAATCCAATATATCTCCTGTCATCATATTCCACACGGATAGATGACGGTGATTTTTCGCATTTCAGCGCCACACGGCCTTTGGTATTTTCCAGCACAATGGCATCCTCATCGAAGAGGTCATGCTTAAGGGGCAGCCTTCCATCAGTAAGTCCCTGGAATTCCTCTTTTCCCAACACAAAGCAGTCTTCGG
>JALEHU010000024.1 GCA_022770365.1 Blautia sp.
GTTCTGATTACAGAGAAATGAAAATCAAGACACTTGCTAATATGGTTCAGTATTATAAGGAAGATCCGAAAGGAGTGGATAAAATGTGTGAATTAATGGATAGAATTGCGGAAAGTAGAGCGGTGGAAGTCAGAATTGAAAACGCTTTAACAATGAGTGCTAAAAGTAAATTGACTTTGGAGGAAGTAGCAGTCTAGTACAGCATTGCAATAATAATTAAGTAATATTAAGCAGTCAAAGGCACGCCTTTATACGTCCACTTAAAGGGCTTTGCCATGATGTTGTATTGCTCTACAAAACGTAGGATGCTCGCTTTTAGTTCCTCTATAGACTGATAGCTTTTCCTTTTGAGCAGACGCCGATTTATAATTCCGAACCAGATTTCAATCTGGTTCCTCCATGAGCAATGTTTTGGTGTATATACGATACGTATCCTATGATCTTTCTGATGCAGAAATTCTGCACGGCTTTCCTGGTTTTTTAATATTCCGGATTTCCCCTTACAGCCAAGATCTTCGGACAATCCACACTGCTCGGCAACAAAGCGTACCAGACTTTCGGATTTGTGCGTGTTTAAACCGTCACAAACGAATGTCCATGATGCTCCCGGATCCGTTTCCACCAATGCACGTATGGCTTCAACGAAATCATCTTCTGTACGTGTAGGGTTTAAATATGGTTTTTCCATACGACCTGTGGCAACATCAAAGAAACCGATGAGACTGATTGTTCCATGACGGATATATTCAAATTCCATTCGGGCTGTTTTTCCGGAAATTACCGGCTTATCCGGATATTTGTGCTCCAATGCCTGAATACCTGTCATCTCATCTACGGAGATTGTATGGCCGCCATTTTCATGGACAGTCTCTGCCTCGTGGTAAACAGCGCAGATCTCATTCACTTTCTCTGTAAAAGTTTCCGGAGAGTCTGTTTTCTCGGAGGAATGAAGCCAGTAGCGGATGAGATGCGGGCGGATTTCTCCCATATTTTAAAAAACGGCTTACCGTTTTTGCAGATATGGACTCCACAATTCCTTCCTTTATTACAGCATTCACAAGCAGATTGAGACTCCAGTGGCTGACCTCATATCCGAATTCCTGCGGATCACGGCAGGCAATCTCAAGGATCTTGATGATCTGCTCATCCGTGTAATGGGATGGCTGTCCTGGACGTGGACAGTCATTAAGGAAAGAGGAAACAGCTTTTTCCAGATGGGAACGGTCTTTTTCGGCAACTTCCTGCAAAAGAGGAAGCGTTTTGAGGAAACGTCCCCCCACTTGCTGACAGAATCCTGTCCAAGACCTACCTGAGTTGATATCTGCATGTTATTCAGACCATCAGCAGCCAGCAGGATTATCCTGGCACGTTGTACCTGGCGGGCCGGCAATGTCCTGCTTTTTGCAAACTTGGAAAGAATGTGGCGGATGTCTTCTGGTATTTTAACAGGGGCAGCAACAAATGGCATATGAAGCATCTCCTTAAGTTTTCTTTTAATTATGCCATATATAGGAAAATATTTCCATATAAATGTTGCTTAAAAATTAATGCAATTCTGTACTAGGATAAAAAATGACAGGAGGACAGAATTATGTTTTTCATGGCAGATAAACTGCAAAAAAGAATTGAAGAACTCGATCAGTATCGTTACCGTGACGTGATCGAACTGGAGAATATCCTTGTAAAGGAATCGGGCGGGGAAATCCCGAATCCGGAAGTACCGGAAGATTTCAGCGATTTTACTGAGGAAAAAGTAGGAATGCTCTGGTCCGGATGGGACAAATACCTGTGGCTGCACCTGGACGCGCAGTTCCCGGCAGAATGGAAAGAAAGAAAAATCCTGGGACTGTTTGATTTTGGAAAAACAGGCGGCGGAAATAACAGCGGATTTGAGTCCATGCTTTACATGAATGGAAAACCATATCAGGGAGTGGATTCCAATCATAAAGAAGTTTTCTTTGACCAGAGCGTGTCAGGACAGCCGCTGGGACTTACCTTCCGTCTCTGGTCAGGTATGGAGGGAGGCGGTGTCCCGACTGCTCAGGAACACAAAATCCAGAGAGCTGCTATTGCATGGCTTGATGAAAAGGCAGATGACCTGTATTATCTGGCAAAAATGATCATCGGGACAATCCGTGAGCTTGGAGAGGAAGATGTGACAAAACATCAGCTTTTAAAAGCTCTGAATGATGCATTTCTGAAAGTGGACTGGTCATATCCCGGAAGCCCGGAATTCTATGCATCTGTGGAAGAAGCAGATGATGTCCTGAACCAGGCACTGGAAGGTATGGACAAAAATACCGAGGTAACTGTAAACTGTGTCGGCCATACGCACATCGACCTGGCGTGGCTGTGGAGACTGAAACATACCAGGGAAAAAGCATCCCGTTCATTCTCCACAGTGCTTCGCCTGATGGAACAGTTTGACGAATATATTTTCCTTCAGACACAGCCGCAGATTTATGATTATATTAAACAGGATTTCCCGGAGATCTTTGAGGCAATCAAAGAAAAAGTGAAAGAAGGCAGATGGGAACCGGACGGAGCAATGTGGGTGGAAGCGGACTGCAACCTCACAAGCGGTGAATCTCTTACAAGACAGATTCTCATGGGCAGCAAATTTGTACAAGAAGAGTTTGGCAAAGAGATGCACTATCTGTGGCTCCCTGACGTATTCGGCTATTCATGGGCACTTCCGCAGATCCTGAAGAAATCAGGCATCGATACCTTTATGACAACAAAGATCAGCTGGAATGAGTATAACCGTATGCCTCACGATACCTTTATGTGGAAAGGTATGGACGGAAGTGAAGTGCTGACTCACTTTGTTACAACTCCTGATACGGACTGTGATTTGGGGCCATGGTTCTATACTTACAATGGCATGATCACACCGTATACTGTAAAAGGTGTGTGGAAAGGATATAACGATAAAAACCTGAATAATGAAGTTCTGATCTCCTATGGCTTTGGAGACGGAGGCGGCGGTGTCAACCGTGAAGCTCTGGAGCAGAGAAGAAGACTTGACAAAATCCCGGGAGTTCCGCATGTCAAGACAAGCACTGCAGGGGAGTATTTCCGAAAACTTCAGGAAACGATCAAGAATACAGATGAATATGTTCATACATGGGATGGCGAGCTTTATCTGGAATACCACCGCGGTACATACACCAGCCATGCATACAATAAAAAAATGAACCGTAAGATGGAATTATTGTACCGCGAAGCAGAATGGCTTACCGCTATGGCTGCAGCAGCACAGGGAGAAATTTCCAAAGCGGAACAGGAGAAGCTGACAGAAGGATGGAAGATTATCCTGCGTCATCAGTTCCACGATATTATTCCCGGTTCTTCTATCTATACTGTTTATGAAGACTCCAAAAAAGAGTATGCGATGGCCCAGGAGATTGCAGAGAATGTGGAACAGGATGCTTTTGCCGCACTTGTAGATCCTGATGAAAATACATGGACGGTGATCAATAACTCCGGATGGACAGCAGGCCAGGTTGTGGCTGTTGAGGAAACGAGAGACGGCGCATTTAAGAATGAAGCCGGCGACATTCTGGATGTACAGAGAGAAGGAAATGTGACTTATGTCAGAGTAGATCAGATTCCGGCCATGAGCGGTACTGTGATCCGTTTTGAAGAAGGCGCATCACATGCACAGACATCCGGTGCGTTCGAAATTGCTTCTGACAGAATTGAGACACCGTTCTATACCATGGAACTCAATGAGGCAGGCCAGATCACCAGACTTTATGATAAAGAAAATGACCGTGAAGTTCTGGCAGCAGGCGAGCGTGCGAATGTCCTTCAGATATTCGAAGATAAGCCGCGCGATTTCGATGCATGGAATATTGATATTTTTTATGAGGAAAAAATGCGTGAAGTCACCGATCTTGTTTCTGCAAAAGTGGTGGAAAACGGTAGCCTGAAAGCAGTTCTTCGTCTGGAATGGAAATACATGAATTCCAGAATTGTACAGGACCTGACTGTTTATGCAGATGACAGACGCATTGATTTTGTTACATATGTGGACTGGCAGGAGGTACATCAGCTTCTGAAGGCTTCCTTTACTGTAGATGTCCGCGCAACAGAAGCACGCTATGACATCCAGTACGGAAACGTAAAACGTCCGAACAACTGGAACACCAGCTGGGAAATGGCAAAATTTGAGACCGTTGCCCACAAATGGGTGGATATGTCAGAACGTGACTATGGTGTCAGCCTTCTCAATGACTGCAAATATGGTCACGATGTAAAAGAAAACAGAATGCGCATCACTCTTCTGAAGAGCGCAAACAACCCGGACTATAAACAGGATATTGGAGAGCATACTTTTACCTATTCTCTGCTTCCTCATAAAGGTGATTTTGTGGAAGGAGAAACTGTAAAAGAAGCATTTGCTCTGAACCAGCCAATGAAAGTAGTGAAAGGTGCCCTTCGCAGCGCAGGTATAAGCTTTGTGTCCTTTAATACAGACGGTGTGGAACTGGATGCAGTAAAACGCTCAGAAGACGGAAAGAGCCTGGTTGTACGTTTCCACGAATACACAGGCAGCAGACAGAAAGTTACGGTCAATCCGGGATTTGCATATGATTCCTGGTATGAATGCAACCTGATGGAGAAACCGCTGGAAGACAGAAGAGCTGCTGGAGAAGTGAAGGTGGAAGTGACACCTTATGAGATTAAGACATTGCTGTTTGAGATGAAATAAAACAGTATTATATGATCTGGTTGAGTGTGAGTGGATTTTCGAAGATGCTGAGTTCACATGCTGAGAAATACTCATCTGATCTTAAGCCCCATGGAGGATTATTTGTATTCTCTGTGGGGCATTTTTATGTGAACATATGTTAATGATACCAGGGTCAAAAGGTCATGTGTTTCATGCTTGAATGACAAAACTATGACTTGGTTTTTTTGTAGTGATTTTTCAGGAAGAAAGGTGTATCATGTGGATAAGATAAGTAAACTCAGCTAAAAAGCTATGGAGGAATTGATGTGATACATATAACAGATGATGTCCCGGTTTGGAAAGAAAACTATAAACTGATGACAAGAGAACAGCTGAATATTCCAGGGCTTCACATGATGGGACATGCTCATTTTCAGGAGGCGTATGAAAGACTGGACACACATTTTCACACAAATCTGGAATTTGTGGTGATTGTAAATGGGAGACAGCGGTATGTAGTAGGCGATGAAAGATATATGCTGTATGGGAATGAAATGTTTGTGAGCTATCCATATGAACAGCATGGAAATGGTTATTCCACGCAGGATATCTGTGAGTTTATATGGTTTCAGATTGATTTATCCTCCGAAGAAAATTTTCTTGGACTTGCGTCTCCCAGAAGTGAGTATTTGTATCAGCAGCTTTTGAATTATCGAACCCGTACAAAGAAAATCAATAGCAGTGATATTGCTCTCCTGCAGAAATTGTTTTATTTACTGGCTTCAAAAGAAGTCTCGAAACAGAATCTTGGGCATAGTCTTTTTTTGGAGTTCATATTGAAAAATATCTGTGCACCGGATAATAAAGTAAAAAAAGAAGATTACAGTGAAGATATTGAAAATGCCATTTCCTATATTCATGAAAACTTATTTTCAGATATCAGTATCGAGGATATTGCAGAACAATGCGGTTTGTCTGCCTCCAGGTTTAAAGCTAAGTTTAAAGAGCAGATGGGTGTTACACCACATTCCTACATTAATGCACTGAAAATAGATTCAGCAAAAGTATACCTTAAAGATGAAAGCCTGTCTATTACAGATATTTCCTATAAGTTGAATTATTCTTCCAGTAATCATTTTGCGTCTGTATTTAAAAAGTATACCGGCTGTACCCCGACAGAATTTCGGAACCAGCAGTTTTCTTATATGTATTAGAACTTTGATCATACACTGTATTGAGCAGTGATCTTGTCAGAACTCCTGCATTTGTATATGCAAATATGAGCTGCAGCAGGATGTTCTGACAATATTTTTATGTTGTATGTATAAAAAAAGTACTGAGTATTATTATAGATGAATAGTACTTTTGCACATTGTATAATTTAGCCATAAAACAAAACAAAAAGGAAAATCTTTTGATACTATTTACGTAAATATTTGAAGAAGAGAGATGACAACTTGGAAAATTGCATGAAAATTGGCTCAATCACAAATTTTGTGGGATTTAGGATTCCTCTCATAGCTCCGACGGCTCATATCGAATAGCTTCAGAAAGAAATATTCATCATCAGGATACCCGTATCCCTGTCTGCGAAGAGTCTTGATCTTGTTGTTGATA
>JALEHU010000030.1 GCA_022770365.1 Blautia sp.
TTTCTGATATTTGGCATATTTAGGAGAGTATGTGATGATAAGACGTTGGTGCAGGGAATGTGGAGTATAAGGCTCATCCTTATAATATAACCCAGTATCGTCTTCTGGAACCTTTGAAAGATCAACCGATGAATCATCCGGGACACGCTTGAAGCCTGTCTTATCCAAAGCCCATTTTTTATCCTCTTTATTTAACTTTTTAATAGACTGGGTAACGATAAATGCCCGTTCTCTTGAGTGGTTGATTCTTTTAATGGCTTCTGAACCAAGGCCTGCATCGCTGCAGTAGATAAATTTAGTGCAGCCAAAATCCTGAAGCACTTTTTCTTCCAGAGGTTTTAATGAAGTCTGTCCATTTGCATTGCCTGGAAAAAGTGAGAATGCAAGAGGAATGCCGTCTCCATCCATAAACATTCCCATCTGTATGATTGGATTTGGACGATGCTCTTTGCATTTACCATATTTTTTACCACCATCTTCCTGCTCGATTTCAAAGAAATAGTTTGTACAATCATAATAGAGTATCTTATCATTTCTTTTTCCAAGAAGATGGCTGTTTTTGTATACCTCGGCTTGGATAAAATCACATTCGTTTCCTAATACATCAAGAGCCCGATATATGTCATGCAGCTGATAGGAAGGTTTTTCCAAAAATTCAGAAGCTACTTTAAATGAAGAACGTTTGCTTACCGGTTCCAGAATTCTGGCATAGATCAGGTCAGAAAGAATGGCATTGATATCAAATTTGAATTTATGTTTGTCCCGAAGTTTTCGACAAGTCTTATCAAGATGAAGACGATAATAAAAAAACTGCGGAAAAAGATATCCTCCCCGATAAAAGACCTGCTGATTATAATCAAGCTTTTGGTCAGCATGAAAAGTTATTTGAACAGATTTAGCTTGTTGCTCTTTTTTGTATTTTATTGTTTCCAATCGGGCTTCTTCTCTGGCCCATTTCATAACATCATCACGAGTCGGCCCGTGTTCAGGGAGTAAATCTTTAAGTGTTCCAAGTTTACGGACAATCACAGAAGTACTAACCCCTTTGTTGTTTATGTATCCTTTCGAAATATAAAAAGATTCTGAATTTTTTGATTTGGATGTCGTAACTCGCATAAAAATCCCTCCATACTTCATTCTACCATACATTACAATAAAATACAATAGATTAAAACAAGAAATTTGACACAAAAAAAGCAGGTTTTATGCGACCAGCGAACACTTTTTCTAATATTCAACTGTCAAACTCCCGGGTTGCTTTTATTTTGGTAATTAATATAAAAAAGAAAAAAATGAAAAAATTTAAAAAAAGGGCTTGCATTTTTATTTTTTATGTTATATAATACCACTTGTCTTGAGCGAGCAGAACTCGCAAGAGAGAAAATAAATATATTATATAGGGCTATCGCCAAACGGTAAGGCAACGGACTCTGACTCCGTCAGTTCAAGGTTCGAATCCTTGTAGCCCTGCTAAAGAGAACGGGCATCTTCATTGAGAAGATGTCCGTTCTTTTGCGTATTTGCGGGGTTTTGTCACGTAAAAGACTTATTTGTATTTCTATTGTTTTCCCGCAAAAGAGTATGCGTTGGAATAACAGAAAAGAAAAAGTAGATTTGTCAGAAATATCAGATATACTAAGAATAAAATGATAATAATTGCCAGACTTGAAGCAGTTCTTGAAAGGTGTAAGGAGCAGAATACTGGATGAAGACTGGAGGATAAGTAAGTATGAAATGGAAAACAAAGAGTTTATTTGATGGAACACTTCCGCTCCGCAAAAAGTTGATTATCGTATATCTTCTGGCAGCCGTGCTGCCGATTCTGATTATTACCATTATGATCAGCGCGATCTATTATCGGAGCATTCTGGAGAATGCCTTTCTGATGCCGGGTTATGATAATGACAAAGAAGAGTCGGACACCGTCACGACGATAATCGTGGATCAGGATAATATCATACTGTCCTGTGAGGACGGAACCTATATTGATCATACACTGGATTAATTTCAAAGGCATGAATTCAGTAAAAATGACGATGTGGTTCTTATGGATTATGAAATCAGCGGGACTCAGTGGAAAATCGTCAACCTGATTCGACGCTCGATCTATCGACAGGAAATATTTGGAATGTTGTCGGTTGTGATTTTTCTGATTATTGTTATTACCTGCTTTTTCTGCGTGATTGTGATCTATTATACCAATGGATATATCCGGAACATCCAGAAAATTGCAGAAGGCATTCAGAATTATGGAAAGACTCCGGAAGCAGGAATCAATATTGCCATGGATGAGAAGGATGAACTGTATCAGATTGTGCGTCAATTTCGCAGTATGACGGTTCGAATTACCAGTCTGATCGAAGAATTGCAGCAGAAAAACAGGGATATCCAGGAGGCTTCCCGACGTCAGAGACATGCTGGGGACTTTGGGCAGCCTTTTGCGGTACAGTGTTTCTAATATTGATATGGTAGTGCTGATGAGAGCAGAAATAGAATGGCTGAAAAAATACATATATCTTCAGAGAGATCGTTTTAACAATTCGTTTGACTGTCAGTACGATTTCCCTGAGGAGGTACTGAATTTTCCCATTTACAAGATGCTGCTTCAGCCTATTGTGGAAAATGTGATTCTTCATGCATTTGAGGATATACGGTCCGGCGGCATGATTTATTTTAAGGCAGAAATTATGGAAGACGGGCGGCTCAGAGTTTCAATTCGGGATAACGGTAGCGGCATGTCTCCGGAAACACTGGAGGAGATTCGTCAGGAGATCCGGGAAAAGAGTGCTCTTAACAGTAAAAGTATCGGTATCAGCAATGTGATCAACCGCCTGTGGATCTATTATCATGACAGAGCGGAGCTGTATGTGAACAGTGTATTGGGACAGGGGTCAGAATTTATTCTCATCATTCCTGATGTGGAGGACAGACAGTTTGACTGAAACAGACAAAGGAGAAGGTATATGAAAACAATCTTGATTGTGGAGGACGAGGTGAGGATCAGAGAAGGGCTCAAAGCCGATCCGCGGTTTTATCGTAATCAGCTGGATGCTTCCGGTTACTGTTACTGCTCTTGTATTCAAATTTATGTACGCAGACAATGGTATCATCAATACGATTCTTTTGAATCTGCATCTGATCAAAGAACCACTCGGATGGCTGCTGGATGGAAAGATGGCTATGGTGGGTCTGATCATCGCAAACTCCTGGGTAGGTATTCCATTTAATATGCTTTTGCTGACTACAGGATTGAATGAGATTCCGGCGGAAATCTATGAAGCGTCTTCCATCGACGGAGCAAATAAGATCCAGCAGCTGTTCAGGCTGACAATACCTCTTTTGAAACAGACAATTTTGTCAGCACTGGTACTGGGCTTTGTATTGACTTTCAAGGTATTTGATTTAGTATATGTCATGACCGGAGGAGGCCCTGTAGATTCTACAGAAGTGCTGTCAACTTATTCTTATAAGCTGTCCTTTCAGATGTTCCATTTCGGAGAAGGTGCGGCAGTCGCAAATGTATTGTTTGTCTGTCTGTTAGCTGTGGCATTGGTTTATCTGCATGTCAGCTCCAGTGAAGAGTAAGGGAGGTATCGGCAATGAGAAAAATTCATTTAAAAGAAAGACAGAAAAGTATTATTCTGACGATCATAGCAATTTTGATTGCATGTGTCTTCCTGTTTCCGATCTACTGGATCGTGATCAATTCATTCAAAATTGACAGTGAGATATTTGCGAATCCGCCCACACTGTGGCCGAGAGCCTTTACACTGGATGCTTACAAGGCACAGCTTGGAAACCTGACGGTAACGTTTAAGAATTCCGTTATCATTGCAGGTGGATCCCTGTGTATTTCTCTGTTGCTTTCCGTTCCGGCCGCTTATGGCCTGGCTAAGTTTAAAGTAAAAGGGACCAAGGTGTTTATGCTGGTATTTCTGATCACTCAGATGCTTCCGGCTTCACTGGTACTGACTCCTCTGTACCTGACCTTCTCCAAGCTGCATCTTCTGAATTCATACCTGGCACCGATTCTTTCCACGGCAACGGTATCCATCCCGTTCGTTGTACTGATGCTTCGTCCAAGTTTTATGAATATTCCGACGGAACTGGTGGAAGCGGCAAAAATTGACGGGTGTAACGCAATTAGTGCATTCCTGCGTGTAGTGGTGCCGATTTCCAAACCGACCGTAGTGACGGCAGCATGTTTCAGCTTCGTATTTGCATGGAATGATCTCGCATATTCCATGACCTTTAATACGAAAGACGCATTCCGCCCTATGACATCCGCTATCTATACCTTTATGAACCAGTATGGTACTCAGTGGAATAAGATCATGGCTTATGGCGTACTGTTGATTCTTCCCTGCTGTATCATCTTCGTGACGATGCAGAAGCATATCGTGGAAGGAATGACAAGCGGATCTGTAAAAGGATAAATGAGAAGAGAGGGAGTATATTTATTATGGAAATTTTCTGGAAAAAAGACAGTGTATTTGATTATGATGAAGAAAACGGTATTTTGAAATATCATTACGATGCGGAGGAAGTATGGATCCAGCCATGGGGTGCCAACAGCCTGCGTGTCAGAGCGACCAAGATGTCGGAGTTTCCGGTTGAGAATTGGGCACTATCCGTTGATGTGGAAAAAATCGCTCCGGAGGTGGATATTCAGGAAGGATATGCTGTTATCAGGAACGGAAGAATCAGCGCCAAAATTACGAAATATGGAAAAATGACCATATACAATCAGAAAGGAGAAATCCTTCTGGATGAATACTTAAGAAACCGCAAGGATAAGACGGTGGATTACTGCAGTGCTCTTGACATTGACGCGAGAGAGTTCAAGCCGATCATCGGCGGAGATTATCAGTTGACGATGCGTTTTGTCTCCAATCCGAATGAGAAAATTTATGGTATGGGGCAGTATCAGCAGCCGTATCTCAATCTGAAAGGAACGGATCTGGAACTTGCCCAGAGAAATTCTCAGGCATCTGTGCCATTTGCGGTATCTTCTCTCGGATACGGATTTCTGTGGAATAATCCGGCAGTAGGACGTGTTGTATTTGGAAAGAATATTACTTCATGGGAAGCATTTTCTACAAAAGCACTTGATTACTGGATTACAGCAGGAGATACTCCGGCACAGATCGAGGAGGCTTATGCGTCTGTGTCAGGAACTGTACCCATGATGCCGGATTATGCGATGGGATTCTGGCAGTGCAAACTGCGTTATCAGACTCAGGAAGAGCTTTTGAACGTAGCACGGGAATATAAGAAAAGAAATCTTCCGATTTCTGGAGGATACAAGATGAAATTAACAATCGATGGAATCAGCAATCATGAATCGTGGGAAAAGGCGGGGATCATGCTGCCGGGATATGATGTAACGGCAGTTTCGGAAAAAGCGAAAAAAGAACCGCAGTGGGTACATTTCGGAATAGGTAATATTTTCCGCATCTTTATTGGAGGTATTGCAGACGGCCTCCTGGAACAGGGAGTGATGGATCGTGGTATTACCTGTGTGGAAACATTTGATTATGATGTGGTGGATAAAATTTATGAACCGTATGACAATTTGGGATTAAGTGTAATTTTATACGGGGATGGAACAAGAGAATGTAAAGTGTTAGGATCATTGGCTGAAGCAATTAAGGCACAGGCATGTGATACGGTACAATGGAAACGATTAAAGGAGATTTTTGCAAGCCCCTCCCTTCAACTGGTATCCTTTACCATTACCGAAAAGGGGTATGCTCTGCAGAAAGCAGACGGAACATGGTTTCCTTTTGTGGAGGCGGATATTCAGAATGGTCCGGAAAAAGCGGTCGGAGCAATGGCGATATTGACAGCTATGCTTTACGAAAGATATAAGGCGGGGAAATATCCTTTGGCATTAGTGTCGATGGATAACTGTTCGCAGAATGGCGCAATACTTCGCAAATCTGTGTTAACGATGGCAGAAGAGTGGAAGAAAGCAGGTTTTGTGGATCACGATTTCCTGGCTTATGTGAGTGACGAAAAAACAGTCGCTTTTCCATGGACCATGATTGACAAAATCACACCACGGCCAAGTGAGAAAATTGCGGAAGATCTTGAGAAGCTGGGTGTGGAGAATATGCAGCCTGTTATTACGGAAAAGAAGACATACATTGCCCCATTTGTAAATGCCGAAAAACCGCAGTATCTTGTGATTGAAGATCATTTCCCGAACGGCCGTCCGGCTCTGGAAAAAGGTTTTGGAGTCTATATGGCTGACAGGGAGACCGTGAATCTGTCTGAACGTATGAAAGTAACGGTATGTCTGAACCCGGTACATTCTGCTACAGGGCCGCTTGGAGTAGCATTGGGATACGATTTATTTGCACATATGCTCAATACAGATGCTGACATGATGAAAATGGCTCGTATGGTGGCTTATGACGAAGGACTTCCTGTAGTTCCGGATCCGAAAATACTTTCCCCGCAGGAATTTGTAGATGAACTTTTTAATGACCGGTTCCCGAATGAATATCTGGGCGACACGAATCTTCGGCTTGCAGTAGATGTATCTCAAATGGTCGGTATCCGTTTTGGAGAGACTATTAAAGCGTATGTAGAAAAATATGGAACTGCTTCAAGCCTTACGGCCATTCCGCTGGGGATTGCAGGATGGCTTCGATATATGCTGGCTGTAGATGATGAAGGAAAACAATATGAGCTTGCTCCGGATCCTATGAATGAAGAAATTCAGGAACAGTTAAAGGATATCGTAGTAGGACAGCCTGAAACTTTCAAAAATCAGCTGAAACCGATTCTTTCTAATAAACGGATATTCTTTGTAGATATTTACACTACCGGATTAGGCGAAAAAATCGAAACGATGTTCCGCGAAATGATTGCCGGAGCAGGAGCAGTAAAAGCAACCGTACACAAGTACGTATCAGGTGAAAACTGTCAGTAAGAGGAGAGAAGAAGATGAAATTTACAAATGGTTTTTGGCTAATGAGAAAAGAATATGAGCCTGTTTTTGCAGTGGAATACGCCGGTCATGAGATGAATGGCGACAGCCTTGTGGTTTACGGCGTGGCAAAACACATTACGGACCGTGGCGATTGCCTGAATACAGGAATGCTGACAGTGACATTTACAAGCCCTATGGAGGATGTGATCCATACTGAGGTGACCCACTTTGAAGGAAAAGAAGGGAAACCGGTTCGCCCTGTGATTTATCCTGCAGAACGTACTGTGATGATTACAGAAGATGAGAATGTACTGATCTATCAGAGCGGGGCTGCAAGAGCGGTCATTGCAAAGACACCAGGCAAATGGTGTGTGGCTTATTACAGAAATGACAGACTGCTGACCATGTCTGACTACAGAAACATGGCAAGAATGCTGAACAGGAATACCGGAGAAAGCTATATGGTAGAACAGCTCAGTCTGGATGTTGGAGAATATATATACGGTCTGGGAGAACGCTTTACTTCCTTTGTAAAAAACGGTCAGGTGGTAGAAAACTGGAACGAAGACGGCGGTACTGCAAGCGAGCAGGGATATAAATGTATTCCGTTCTATCTCAGCAGCAAAGGTTATGGTATTCTGGTAGATACGCTGGGAGAGGTATCCTTTGAAATCGGCAGTGAAAAAGTGGAGGAGGTACAGTTTTCCGTACCTGGAGAAACGCTTGGTTATTATGTGATCGCAGGAGATAATCCCAAAGGTACAGTCTCCAGATACTGTGAATTGACCGGAAAACCAGCACTGCCGCCGGCATGGTCCTTTGGTCTCTGGTTAACTACCTCGTTTACCACAAATTATGACGAAGAAACCACCAGCAGTTTTATTCAGGGAATGGCAGACAGGGGAATCCCGCTGCATGTATTTCATTTTGACTGCTATTGGATGCGCGCCTACCGTTGGTGTGATTTTATCTGGGATCCGGATACCTTCTCTGATCCGGAGGGAATGCTGAAACGTTATCATGACAGGGGACTGAAGATTTGCGTATGGATCAATCCTTATATCGGACAGATGTCCTGTCTGTTTAAAGAAGGAAAAGAAAAAGGCTATCTTCTGAAGAAAACAGATGGATCTGTATGGCAGACAGATCTCTGGCAGCCGGGTATGGCTCTGGTAGATTTTACAAATCCGGATGCGGCTGCATGGTATCAGAGCAAACTGAAAACACTCCTCGATATGGGTGTGGACTGCTTCAAGACAGATTTTGGCGAAAGAGTTCCGGTAACGGATATTCAGTGGTTTGATGGTTCTGATCCGGTGGATATGCATAATGCATACACTTATTTGTACAACAAAGCAGTATTTGAACTGCTGGAACAGGAAAAACAGAAAGGAAATGCCGTTTTATTTGCCCGTTCTGCAACAGTGGGCGGACAGCAGTTCCCGGCGCACTGGGGCGGTGACTGCTCTGCAACCTATAGTTCCATGGCAGAAACACTGCGCGGCGGACTTTCTCTGTCCTGCGGCGGATTTGGATTCTGGAGCCATGATATCAGCGGATTTGAGCAGACTGCTTCCCCGGATATCTACAAGAGATGGTGCCAGTTTGGACTTCTGAGTTCACACAGCCGTCTGCATGGAAGCTCCTCTTACCGTGTTCCGTGGCTGTTCGATGAGGAGTCCTGCGTTGTCCTGAAGGAAATGGTGGAATTGAAATGTCGCCTGATGCCGTATCTGTATCAGATGGCAGTGGTTTCCTCAGAAACAGGTATGCCTATGATGCGCCCGATGTTTATGGAGTATCCGGATGACCGCACCTGCCTGCCGCTTGATATGCAGTATATGATGGGTGACAGTCTTCTGGCTGCTCCTGTTTTCCGGGAAAATGGGGAAGTGGAATACTATCTGCCGAAAGGCAAATGGTACAACCTGATGACAGAAGAACTCTGTGAAGGAGAAAGATGGTATACCCGGACCTTCGATTATCATACAATGCCTCTGATGGTGGCACCGGGCAGGATTCTTGCGCTTGGAAGCTGCAGTACAAAACCGGATTA